>NZ_FSRG01000006.1:300000-430245 GCF_900129975.1 Halodesulfovibrio marinisediminis DSM 17456 | reverse complement strand
TGGAGCGGGAAACGAGATTTGAACTCGCGACTCCAACCTTGGCAAGGTTGTACTCTACCACTGAGTTATTCCCGCTCGTTGCGTGAGGACTTGTTCGTCCCAACGGGGGAGGTGTATACGCAGAGGTCATCACCCGGTCAAGCAAAAAAGATAATTTTTTTCTATTTTTCTGTAAAACGCCATTGAATGGTTTTGAAAATTTGGTGGGCACTCTAATCTAATGAGTGTGGTGAGTTTGCGGTGGTGAATTTAAGTGTGCGGCTCGCATAAATACACGTAATCATACAAGTGATAGGGGGGAGCTGTATGACTTTGTTTTATGGTATTTATTATTAAGTTAGACATGCAGCTTGTTCGATCAATAATAATGGCAAGTTAACATTCTAGCGCTACAGTTAGTTGGATACAACACAATTTCTTTAAATGCATTAGAACTCGCAACGAGAGCTTTGCTTTTTGATATGTTTTAGTTTATTGGGTTGTTCTTCTTTTATGGTAATGCGCATACGACCATATTCTTGGCGTTATTTGCAGTGTGTTCTGGCTATTATAGAATAATGGCCTCAGTTTGATAGATGCCGAGGAGGACATACATGGAACAGAAAGATCTTGATCACTTCCGTCAACTTCTGAATCAAATGCTCGAAGAAGCTCAGCAGAAAGGTGACGCTACCCTTGACGATCTGACTGATAACAGTGAAATGTTTGCAGATCCTGCAGACCGTGCTACCGCTGAATCTGACCGTGCGTTTACTTTACGTATTCGTGACCGTGAGCGTAAGCTTATTAAAAAGATTCGATCTGCTATTGCTCGTCTTGACGAAGGTTCTTTTGGCATTTGTGATGAATGTGGCGAAGACATCGGCGTTGCACGCTTAGAAGCACGTCCTGTGACCAAACTGTGCATTAATTGCAAAAGTAAACAGGAAGAGGACGAGCGCCAGCGCGCTGACTAGTAAACAATGGAAGCACATTTCTTTCGGCGGTTATGCGTAGAACTTGCAGTGCAGCTTAGAGGAGCGCGCATTGAAAAGTTCTTTGAGCCAGCCCCCGATACCACTACAATAGTAATTCACCGCGCCGGCCGGAAGCAGAACCTTCTGCTTCAGGCCGGTCGCCGTTTTCCCCTCCTTTTTCTCAGCGACAAGCGTCCGGTAAATCCGGACAATCCTTCTGCAAAATCTATGTGGCTGCGCAAGCATGCCGCTGGTAAGCGCCTTGGTATTCCCGTTGTGGACTGGTGCAACCGACGTATTGCATTTCCGCTCACAACTACCCCTGTAAAGTGGCTTGTGCTCGATTTGTGTAATGGTGTGTTCATTACAAAAGATGAGCCGGAATGGGCTGGTTACGAGCCTGCATGGTGTGAGCCTCAGGATTTACCGCAAGTTTTGGCAAGCAGTGAGGTGTGGAGCAAATATCCACAACTGACACCACCTCTTCGTAAGGCACTTTCTGCCTTGATTCATGATGATCCAATGGATGCTCAGGCTCTATTAGTTGATTTAGAATACGGATACGGGACTGTAGTTACTCAGGATGATTTAGAAGAGCTTGGCGAGGTCTATCTATATACTAAGGACGGAAAGCCCACTGAAGCATATGTCTGGACGTTACCTGAATCAATTTTTGGAAAACGTGAAGAACAAGCCGTTCCTTCTGCTATCGAAGCAGCTACAGCCGTAGGTGAAATGCGTCTGTTTGCAGAGCTGGCACAGGCAGAAGCATCAACAGCTGCCAAACCTGTTGTTGCCGCTTTAAAACGTACCAAAAAGACTCTTGCTCGATTGAATCAGGAAAAAGATCGTTTGGAACGCATGATAGCAGGGCAGCAGCATGCTAAGTTGTTGCAGGCATGTTTGTGGCAGATTGATGCTGATCAAAAACTTCCTTTCATTACCCTGACAGTTCCAGATGGGATTGAAGGGCTTGTTGCGGGGGAAGAATGCACAATTACACTCGATCCGCGTAAGACAATCCGTGAGAATATGACGCATCTGTTTAAGCAGGCTACCCGTGGTAAGCGTGGTATGGATATGCTTGCAGAGCGGCGGCAGGTGCTTGAGCTGCAATATGCACGTTTACAGCGTGGTGAAGGCGAAGTTCCTAAGTTGCAAACTGAGCAGAAGCTTGCTGGCGGTGCGTTGAAGCGGCAGCAGAAGCGAGAGGCCAAAGATAAATTTATCCAGCGGTTCAGAAGCTCTGACGGATTTTTAATGCTCCGTGGACGTAACGCGCAGGGAAACCATGAAATTCTTAACAGGGTTTCGTCCTATGACCTTTGGTTCCATGCTGAAGACGGACCGAGTGCTCACTTAGTATTGCATCTGGACTATCCTGATCAGCAAATTCCTGAACGGACATTGCAGGAGGCTGCAATTCTTGTCGGTGTAAAAAGCTGGCAGCGGGAAGATGAGCAGGCGCGTGTTATGTTTGCCCGTGTAAAAAATGTACGCAAAATTAAAGGTGCTGCTGCCGGTAAAGTGCGTGCTGAGGCAGAAGGCTCGCTACTGGTTAAACTGAATCCAGAGCTTGAAGAGACGCTTAAGTCGGGTATCTAGCATTTCTACTCAGTTGAAGAATTGAAACTATACTGCTTATACTTTGCAAGGTTAGATAAGCTGAAGGGAGTTTAGTGCGAAAACGTGTAACAAGGAGGCGTTTCGCATATGTCATCTCACCAGCAGATCATGACTGTATTGGTATTGTACCCCGAACATGAGTATGAGCAGCGTATAGCTTTTGAAGAGCGCCCTGTACCTGTGCCAGAAAGAGGCGAGGTGCTTGTACGCGTCCGTGCTACCACTATTGGCGGGCGTGACAAGGAATTGTTTGCGGTGGAAGAGTTGGGCTGGCGCTCTAAAAGACGCCGTGCTGCACGGGGGGTAATTACTGGATATGAATTCTCCGGTACAGTGGTGACGAGTGGTGAGCGCTTCAAGGAAGGCGACGATGTTTATGGATACACCAATTTCTGTAAGGGAGGGGTGACCCATGCAGAGTTTGTTTGTGTATCTGAACATATGATCAGCTATAAACCTGTTAAGCTTAGCCACGTGCAGGCAGCTACAATTCCAGTAGGATGCATGACGTCCATCCAGGCGTTGCAGAATCTGGCTGGACTGAAGAAGCGGCAGCGCATTTTATTAAGCGGTGCTACTGGCGGTGTTGGCATGTATGCTGTGCAATATGCCAAGTTGCTGGGTGCTCAGATAACAGCGCAGGGGCGTTCATGGCATGAACACGACTTGCTGCGTTTAGGTGTAGAGTCTTTTATTGAATATACTCGAGAGGAAATACTTCATTCTGAAGAAGTCTTTGATGTTATCTTCGATGTGGCGGGCATTTGGACTCTTGAAAATATGTACTCGCACCTTACATCGAAAGGTGTTTACATTACAACCCACCCAGAGCGTGACCCCCTCGGGATTGTTTCTTCTTTCTTTACTGCAAAAAAATCCAAATACCTTTACGTGTCTCAGGGGAAAAGTGATGTCCTTGAGAATATTACGGCGCTTTTTGATGCAGAGATGTTGGAACCTATCGTAGGGAGCGTTTCACCATTTGCAGAGGCGTTAAATGAGTTTGCGCCGAAGGATGTTAAGATAGCCGGCCGCAGGGTACTTACCATTGATTGATGGTATGTTCGTGACAGTTGTTTCAAAAGTTCCGGACGGACTTCCACGCCTTTTCGCTACGCTACTGTATTGCCTTCAATAAGATGCATATCTTAACGCATAGTCTAAATTTTTCTTTGGAAGCATTGCGGCTCGGGTAAGTGCAGCATGTTTTTTCCGTCCGAAACCTGTTTTTTAGCAGTTTCTAACAGCGCACATGAAACATATTTAGGGTTCAAAAACTTCTGGGTTGTTAGGGGGGGAGTCCCTTTATCCTATAGTCGTGAGTGAAGAGCCTACTTATCCGAAGAATGCTCCTTTGAGTTCGTCAAGCATGGCCTTGATTGAATCTTTAAGCTCTATCAGCAGGTCTTTTGCTTCCTTTGTAGCTTCTTTCAAATCTTCAAGTTCATCCTGCATATCCTGTTTGCACAAGGTGTAGTCTGTAGTGGATTCAGCGCGTTCCATGATGCGTTCTTGTTTTTCATTGAGATCGCGCACCATTTCTTCAGACCGTTTTTGAGTGGACTCAACAAGGTCATTGAAAGAGGTGATTTCGTTGTCGTTTGCACGTTTGTTAATAGCAACAAGGGATTCGGTTGTTGCAGCTATGGACTTTGCCAACAGCCGTGCAGAGGTGGCCAGCGGTTTTGCATAGTTAATACACTCTTCGTTTGCGTATGCTGGAAGATTGAAGCACAGCATGTATGTGCAGATGACAGCAAAAAATGTGGTTACAAATCTCGTCACAATAGATCTCCTGTTGCTTTTCGAAATGTATTAATCGATTGAGCAACTGTACGGTTTCAAAAATGTTTCGTTCTAGTATAGATGTTAAAAATGTTCTTTTGCACTGTGCCTGCGTTATATTCAGCTTATATAAAGGTCGAATTTCATTGGAAAGACTTCCCCCAATTAAGCTTCGCCGTTTAGGCAACAGTACAAAAATTCTATTTTTGAGATAGATTTTAGTTTGTGTACTGTATTATATAAAAAAATCCCTTTGAAGTACTGCTTCAAAGGGATTTTACTTTTTTATGAAAAGAGCAGGTTACATTGCGTCACTTGCATCAAGTTCATCAATCTGCTTTTCAATAGCATCCTGAAGCTCTTTCGGGAGACCTTCCATGTCTACGTTCAGGAAGCCGCGAACGATGGTGGAAGTTGCTTCGTCTTCATCAAGACCGCGAGCCATGAGGTATTCAATTTCTTCCTGAGCGATCTTGCCAACAGCTGCTTCGTGAGAAAGCTCAACGCCGTCCTGATCGGAATCAAGTTCAGGAATTGCATGAATACGACCGCCGCCGAGGATAAGACCTTTACACTCAAGGTGACCGCGAGCAGGTACAGCTTCTGCGCCAATGAAACCACGGTTGATGATAGTACCACCGGTGGTGAGAGTGCGCGCGATGATTTCTGCGCGGGTGTTAGGTGCCTTCATTTCGATGCGGTTACCGCAGTCAATGTAGGAACCTTCTGGTGCAACGATTACAGAGTTGAAGCGTGCAACAGAGTTTTCACCTTTAAGGGTAAGTTTTGGGTACATCTGTAAGTCTTTTACAGGCTTGAGCAGAACGTAGTTGCTGAGGAATACAGCGTCTTCTTCCAGAACACCTGCTGAGCGTGGACGTACGGCTGTGTCTTCGCTCCAGTTGTGAATCATGGTGAAGGTAAGCTTGCCGCCTTTGTGGACGTAGAACTCGGAAATGCCGAGGTGGGCAGATTCCTTAGCACCGTGTGCAGTGGCGCAACCGGAGATAATGTGAAGCTCTGCGCCTTCTTCAACAACAACGATGTTGTGAACGTTCTGGGAGATGCCCGCTTTGTCGATGAACAGACAAGACTGAACAGGTTCAGTAATTTTTGTGCCTGCTTTCGCGCGGATAAAGTAACCGCCGTGCAGGTTGTCGTGCGCTGCTTTGGTAAATTCGTCTTTGTCTTTATCAACAAGCTGCCAGTAGTAGTCTGGCAAGCCGTCAAATTTTTCAAGAGCAGCTTTGATGTCCATAACTTCAAGACCTTCGCGGTGGGTCTTGCAGTGAACACCGGAGTGGTTCAGGTGCATGAATGCGCCGGAATCGCTTGGGTTTTCTACATCAATACCTGCAAATAACAGACGTTCTTTATCTTCAGCAGAAAAGCCGTTGAAATCTTCAATAGCTGCTTCTGTAGCACCTTCAACGCGGTACTGGGAAAGATCTAATTTTTTCATGTCTAGGAAGCCTCGTTAAAGCTGGAAAGGTCGAGGATCTCACCGGTTTCAGCGGAAAGACAACGCAGACATTCCTGGTAACCGTGGTTGGAAATATGATCGAGAATGTCGCGTGGGTTTGCTTCGCAGCACAGCTTGCCGTTGTACATTACTTGTCCTCGGTCTGCATTCACGTATTCGAGAATGTGACCGGTATGGGTAATGATGAGACCGGAAGTGTTGGAGCGATGCATTGCCTTTTTCATTGTGCAGCCTTCTTCAAGACCGTCAAGCAGATTACGTGCAGTCTTGCCGATGAGGGACATGTTTTCAAGGTCAACGCCGGATTCCGGTTCGTCAAACAAGATCAGGTCAGGACGTTGCGCCATCAGCTGAAGCAGTTCGGAGCGTTTGATTTCGCCGCCGGAGAAGCCTGCGTTGATGTCACGCTCAAGGAAGTTGCTGAAGTTAACCTTTTTCGCAAGGCCTTCAACATCAACTTCACGTCCCTGACCGCACATACGGACGAGGTGGCTGGTTTTGAGACCGTGAATTGTAGGAGGGCGCTGGAAGGACATGCCGATGCCAAGGCGGGCACGTTCATACATAGGTGCGTATGTAATGTCCTGACCCTTATAAATAATCTGCCCTTCGGTAACGGTGTAGTTACCAAAACCCATAAGGGTCATAAGCAGAGTGGTTTTACCGGAGCCATTTGGGCCAAACAGAATAAACGTTTCACCGTCTTCAATAACGAGGTCAATTCCTTTGAGAACCTCTTTATCGCCGATGTTAACGTGAAGGTTTTTAATTTCAAGCATGAGAGAACCGTCCTTACGGGATCCTTTTTCAGTCACGTCTATTGTAACTGGACGTCCCGTTATGCGGTATCAATGCGCTCAAGTCAATCGTGTTTTGGGCTGCAACTTAATTCTTAAAGGTTGGTAAGTGGTGGCTAATCACTCTTCTGGTGGCGGAAACTCCCTTGGCTTTGGGGTCATAAGCTGTGGTTTTACCGGTGGGGTTCCCTCTGGGATTTTGCAATAGTAGCACCGGTTTTTTTTACGGAAAAATGGCAGGAGAATGATTCCACATAAAAAACCGCCAATGTGTGCCCACCATGCAACAGAGCTGCTGGCATGTCCGGTTAGTGACGCAATTCCAAGCACTATTTGTATACCTGCCCATAATAATAAGAAGAACAACGCCGGAAGGTAAAAAAAGAATGGGATAATTATAACCGGAATGAGCGTGAGCACTCTGGCGTGGGGGTAAAGCAGGAAATATGCCCCCATAATGCCGGCAACAGCACCTGATGCGCCTACAACTGGAATTGTGCTTGTCGGTGTGAATAAAATGTTGATTCCAGTGGCGACAGCCCCGCATACAAGGTAGAAGATTAGAAAACGTGTCGGCCCCATAACGTCTTCAATGTTGTCACCAAAAATCCAAAGAAACCACATGTTAATAAGAATATGCATCCATCCGCCATGAATGAAGAGGTGGGTGAGAAACACATAGCCTGCATCAGGAGGGAAATGCATGCGTGCTGCCCACTCCGGATTCGTAAAACGCGCGGGAACAACACCATATAAATAAAAAAATTCTGTTAGTTGTGGTAGCGGAAGGAGCATTTCAAATACAAAAATAAGGGAACAGGCTGTCGTGATTGCGTACAGCATGTATGGCGTGTGGACACGGGGGATTGAATCATGGAGTGGAATCATACCTAACTATAGACCAAGCATATTGTACTGCCTAGTAAATTGGGAAGAATGAACATCTGTATAATATGTTGATGCGGGCTACATACTGTAAAGGTACATTGGTTTAATTGCATCTTGTTATGTCGTTATGAAAAAATTATGCAATTCCTGATGATTAATGCTTTGATAATCCAGTAAAGTTATGTACAACATTTTGTACTGAAATATAAAAAATGAAATGAAAGGTGCAAGTAACTCCGTTTTGTTCAGAAGAATCTTTATAACAATGAGTTATTATGGGGTTTTATAAGAACATGAGTGTTGTCTTATTTTTTCTTACAGTTTGTTAATGGATTGCCTTTGAGTGCTGCAGAAATCGTTACAACGGATTGTGTAAGGGGTTTCTAATATAGCTGAATATTACGACAGAGCGTATCAGATGTTCAGCTTGGAAATTCAGTGATCATACTGGTGTTAGGGGGCGCAATGAAACGTTTTTTACTGTGTCTTGTTATGGTGCTGTGCGGATGTTTGGACATTGGTAGTGCAAAGGCAGAATCGCTAATAGTGGGGGTGATGAGTGCCGACAGACCACCGTATTTCTGGAAAGATGATAGCGGAGGCTATCGGGGGCTGTATATAGATTTACTCAATGAGCTGACAAAAGAAACCAGTATTCATTTTTCATACAAAGCGTTGCCCATGGCACGTATTCGCTTGTATATGGTAGCGGAAAAAATTGACGTTGAAGTGGGTGTTGCAAAGCGATGGCGTAAAGAAAAAGCAGAAGTTGAAAATTCTGTGTATTCCATTCCGTTTATGAAAACGGAATTAGTTTTTGTAATGCATTCGATGCCCGGTAACCTTGGCATAACAAGGAGTACTCCTGCTGACGGGATGTTTTGTTCAATCCTTGGGTTCAGTGTTCCGAAAATGGCTGGTGAAAAAGATCGGCAGTATGTTCTTTCTGAGCGGCAATTGTTGAAAATGATCGATAAGAAACGCTGTGATTATACTGTCATGCAGTACAACATTTTTAGTCATTTGATGCGTGAAAACTCCTATGATCTAGTTGCTTCAAGCTCTTTTAAAACATATGATGTTCGGTTGCGGCTCAATAAAAAGCATGAGTGGCTTCTTCCGAGAATTAATGAAGGGTTGAGAAGAATGAAACTCAACGGACGGCTTGCCAGTATTCTCAAGCGCTATAGGTAGTCTGGTTTGGTAAGCCTGATGTAGAGTTATGATGCTTATGGTGCAGCGTCATAAAAAAGTTATTTCCGAGTCTGACAATGGACAGGTGTGTGTTGATATGCTTCGTTTGTATGCTGGGTTGTTTTAGAAGTGCATGGTGGAAGTTACGGGGGCGAAGTGTTTATTAAAATATACCGGATAGTAGTCGGCTGTGTAGTTGCGTTGTGTGTACTGTTTTCAGTAGTTCCGTGTGTCCAAGCTCAGCCGGACGAAGTGTATTCCAAAGCAATACAGAGCGGGTCAGCGCTCGCAACTGAGTTATCAAATTTAGGTGCAGTTTTTTTATATAACCTTGATGCCGCGCAACTTGAAGGCACCTTTTCAGTTATTATCAATAAGAATCCGCAGATCAAAGCAATCCGGATTGTGGACAGCATTACGGGCGACCCTTTTTTTACATATTACCGGTCTCGTCGTCAGCATGTCTATAATGAGAAAATCCCTCTCATTGCAGAGCAGTACCCGAAATATACAGCATCTATTGTTTATCATGGCAGTATGATAGGCAGGCTTGAGCTTTTTTATCAGGACCCTAGGATGAGGGTTGGGGGTGATAAAGAAGTTTGGTTTACGGAGGGGGAGCAGCGCTGGCTTGAGAAACATCCTGTCTTACGCGTTGGTATCGAACCTTGGCCGCCTTTTAACTACTTCGTTCCGGGTGGAGTTCCTCGAGGGATTGTCGTTGACCTCCTAGCGAAAATGTCTGAGCGCATTCCTGTACGTTTTGAATTTGTCGGGGGGACCTTTTCAGAGTTACTGGATAAATTTAAGCAGGGTGAAGTCGACCTGCTTCCAAACGTATATTATCACCCTTCTCGTGAGAGTTTTGGTAATTATACAACGTCGTTCATGAATGTGCGGGATTTTTTGTTTGTCCGGCAGGATGAGTTTTCAATACGGAAATTGGCAGACCTGCGCGGTAAGCGGGTTGCTGTCATTAAGGGATATTTGATGGAAGAGCAGCTTCCACGGCGATATCCCGGTATTGAAGTGGTGCCGATGCCGACATTGGTGGATTCCATTGCTGCACTGTTAAATCGTGAAGTTGATGCTCTTCTTGACGCACATATGGCAGTTCTTTACGCCCAAAAAGAGAACGGACTTACCGGTATAAAAGCTATTTCTCAGAATGATTTTCCGTCCCAGCCTCTTCATTTCATCACGTCAAAAAAAGATCCTTACTTACATTCAATTATTGAAAAGACCCTTAATTCAATAAGTGATACTGAAAAAGATGAATTGATAAAACATTATGTCCTCGCGCAAAATTCAGGGCCCATGCGGAAGCCCGCCGAGAAAAGTCTGGGAAAAACCGCTGCTGTTTTATCTATCCTCTTTGTGGCGTTTCTTTGTTCTTTGTTTTTCATTGTTCGAGCGTTGAATAAGAATTCAAAAGATGAGAATGGGCTGGCCTTTGGGTCATGGAGTTTTGCCCGCCTGTTGTTCACTGCGATTGCTTTGTTTGTTGTGTTTTGCTCAACTACTTCATGGTTTATTTTGAAAGAGAGCAAGATGGACGTTCTTCAAAAGGAAGAGTCTTCTCTTGAAGTCCGGCTTGAGGCAACTCAGTCCCGTCTATTACGTATGATTGATGCACACTCCCGTCTTCTTCAATATATTGCTAGAAGACGTTCGTTTTTTACACTTGTTGACCAAATTACGTCTCTTTCACAGAGTAAAGATTCTTTCGAATATCAACGTATTAGGTTGGAGCTTGAAGAGTTATGGAGTCATTACACAATTCTTTCTGGAGAACAGTCTCGTGTATTGTTGTCTGAAGCAGGAGAAATAATTGTTGGCGATAGCGGTGCTAAAGATTTTGGTCTTGCTAGCCGGCATCCAAGGTTATTCAAAAAGGCGTTTTCTGGGCAGACTGTTTTTGTACCTCCATGTAATTATCTTGACCCGATAACGGGTGTTAATGAACGAAGCATGTTCCTACTTATGCCTGTTATGGATTTCTCCCGCAAACCTGTTGCAGTGCTTGCTGCACGGCTCGATGTCGATGAGAATTTTTATTCTTCCATCAGAGATGGCAGCTCCGAGCAGCATGGTGAAATTCTTGCTGTTAACGAAGAGGGAAAAGTTCTTCATGAGAAGTGTAGTCCTGTTACTGGTGTAGATAAGTTATATTTAAATACATACTTAAGTGCTTTTGCAGGAGCCGATGTACCATTTGTTGTGAATCCGTATGGTGGGGTTAAAGTTAGTGGGATGCGTCTTGTTCAGTATCGGAATTATAAGGGCCAACAGGTCTACGGACTTGCACGCTGGATACCAGGATTAAATATAGGACTGGTTACAGAAGTACGAGTGTCTGAGGTTTTGGAGCAATATACACGCTTTAAACACAGTGTTATTGCCATGATCCTGCTTATGCTTTCGTTTACTATCCCTTCGATTTTATTCACGTTAAGTCTTGGTAGAAAGGCGAATAAAAGTCTTTTGCAGTCGAAGGAAGTGTTGAAGCGTAAAGTTCTTGAACGCACTCAGGACCTTGAAGAACTTGAAAAACAATGGCGTCTTATTCTTACTTCGGTAGGACAGGGGCTTCTTGGACTGAACAGTGACGGAGAAGTAATTTTTGCAAACGATGCAGCATTGTCGCAGCTCGGTTATACAGACGATGAAATTATTGGGAAAAATATTCTCAGTGATATCTCGGTAAAGAAAGAGGATAACCACGTTTCTTTACTTCGTTCTTCTATTTATGATGCCTTGCAGTCAGGGCAGACCAGCACCAACCCAAATGAGTTTTTTCAGGCCAAATCGGGCCATGTTTTCCCAGTTGAGTATACATGCCGTTCTATCATTAACGAGGAAGAGATTCAGGGCTGTGTGATTGTATTTACAGACATTACGCAGCGAAAACGAATGGAGCAGGACCTTAAGTCGGCAAGGATAGCAGCAGAGGAAGCTTCCAATGCAAAAAGTGAATTTTTGGCGAATATGAGTCATGAAATTCGAACTCCTATGAACGCTATTCTTGGTATGTCTCATCTTGTGTTGCAGTCCAAATTAGACAGACGCCAGCGTAACTTTATCCAAAAAGTACACAGAGCGGCATATTCGCTGCTTGGCATCATTAACGATATACTCGATTTCTCTAAGATTGAAGCAGGACAAATGCGGATTGAAGGAGTGCCATTTTATCTTGATGATGTCATGCAGGATGTTGCAGGTGTCGTAGGGTTGAAAGCGGAAGAAAAAGGACTGGAGCTGCTCTTTAAGGTTTGTCCTGATGTTCCTTCAAAGTTGATAGGCGACCCGTTACGGCTGACGCAGATTTTGATCAATCTTGGTAACAATGCCGTTAAATTTACGAATGAAGGGGAAGTTGTTGTTACAGTTGATGTTGAAGCTGTAGATGACAAAAATATCGCCCTTCTGTTTTCTGTTCAGGATACTGGCATTGGTATGAAGGATGAGCAGATTTTCAAGTTGTTCAAATCCTTTTCGCAAGCAGACACCTCCACAACCCGTAAGTATGGTGGTACAGGTTTAGGCCTTGTTATTTCACGTCGACTTGTTCAGTTGATGGGCGGAGAAATCTGGGTGGACAGTGTCTATGGAGAAGGAACAACATTCTCCTTTAATGCCAGCTTGCAGATAGATTCGGACTGTAAGGAACAGTCGCCTGTTGTGTTATCCAATGGTGCACGTGTGTTGGTGGTAGATGACTGTAAAACAGCACGTGATATCCTAAGCTCAATGTTAACTGAATTCGGTTATGTTGTAGATGTAGTAACATGTGGCATGTATGCAGTAAAAATGGTTAAGGAGTCCGTTAAGGCGGAACAGTATGAGATGATTTTTCTCGACTGGCGCATGCCGGACTTGAATGGAATCACGACTGCCACGTTGATTAAAGAACAGTATGGTTCTGAAAAATGTCCACATTTAATCATGGTTACTGCTTTTGGGCGTGAGGCGGCAGCCGATGCTGCTGAACAGGGTATTATTGATGCCTGCGTTACAAAGCCGCTTACAAAAAATTCTTTATTGCAGGTTGTGTCGTTTGTAACTGGCGCGTCCGATAAGACAGAAAAACGGAACTCTGGACGTCAGAATGCCGTGGACGTTGCTTTGCAGCAGCTTGCCGGAGCAACTATTTTATTGGTCGAAGATAATGAGGTGAATCAGGAGCTTGCAGTTGAACTGCTGGAAGCCAACGGTATGAATGTTTCTGTAGCAACGAACGGACTGGAAGCATTGGATATTCTCGAAGAAAAAAGCTTCGACGGTGTGTTGATGGATTGTCAGATGCCGATCATGGACGGCTATGAAGCAACACGTAAGCTGCGTGAAGATCCTCGTTTTGCTGATTTACCGATTCTTGCAATGACTGCGAATGCCATGGTTGGAGACAGGGAGAAAGTTCTTGAGGTTGGTATGAATGACCACATCGCAAAGCCGCTTGAACTCGTAGATATGTTCTCTAAAATGGCACGTTGGATTACCCCGAAACTGACCGCGCAACTGCGGACAAGATCAGTAGATAAGAATGAAGATTTACCAAGTATTGCTGGCGTAGATTTTGAAAAAGGTCTGTCAGTTTGTCAGCAGAATAAAGATTTGTTGCGGCGGTTGCTTGTGCGGTTTGCCGAAACGCAAGCGGACTTTTCTGTCACGCTGAATGACGCGTTACAAAAAGGGGATATTGAGACTGCAAGTAGACAAGCCCATACGCTAAAGGGAGTTGCGGGTAATATTGGAGCCACAAAAATTCAGGAACTTGCTTCGGAGCTTGAAGCGAGCATTGTGGCGGATAATGCTCATGCGATGCAGCGCCAGCTTACTAACGCGTTAGATGGAGCATTGGCCGTTACTGTGAATGATATACGAAACAAGCTTGTTCTTGTGCCTGTTGTTTCAACTGGTCGCTTCTCGAAAGATATTATCGAAGATGAACTCTTGCAGCTACGTTCATTGCTGACTGATGATGATACAGAGGCTGTTGATCTTATTGAAGAGATTCAGCGTCATATGGGAGGAGCTCCTGAATTACAGGAACTTGTTCGTAATATGAATGAGATGGTTCATGATTATGATTTTGAAAGCGCGTTAGTGTTACTGAAAGAACTGGAAATAGGTGTCGAAAAGCTTTCCGCGTAGATTAAGACAATTATGTAAAGCTGAGGTAGTGAATATTTTTCTTTGAAATGCATAGGATTTTAGATATCAATCATTTTTCCACCTGCATGGTTTGCTTTGAGGTGAGTATGTGTTGAAAGTGTCAGGTATTGGGGGCAGTCCTGTGAATAGAGATAAGTTAACAGTTCTGGTGGTCGATGATGCGCCGGAAAATATTGAGATATTGCGTACGATTCTGCAACCGCAATACAAGGTTAAAGCAGCGAGAACAGGTGAAAAAGCGATAAAGATTGCACAGACAACTCCGCCGGATATGATTCTGTTGGATGTTGTTATGCCGGAAATGGACGGTTATGAGGTGTGCCGTCAGCTAAAAGTTGATCCGACAACGGCAGAAATACCTATCATATTTATTACAGCAAAAACCTCAGCAGATAATGAGACTCAAGGGTTTGAACTGGGTGCTGTAGACTACATAACAAAACCAGTGCGGCCAGCCATTGTAAAAGCTCGAGTTGCAACTCACTTGGCTTTACGGGATCAGACGCATCATCTTGAAGAGCTTGTTGTGCAGCGTACTATAGAGTTGCAGAATACGCACTTAGAGCTCATCCGTTGCTTAGGGCAGGCTGCTGAATACAAAGATAACGAAACAGGGTTACATGTTATTCGAATGAGTCACTATGCCCGTATTATTGCTCAGCAGCTTGATGTTGGTGATGACTGGGTACAGCTTGTGTTTCAAGCGGCTCCAATGCATGACGTCGGTAAAATTGGTATCCCTGATTCAATCTTGAGTAAGCCCGGTAAACTTACAGATGAAGAGTGGCAGATGATGCGCAACCATCCGGAATACGGTGCAGAGATTATCGGCGACCATTCATCGTTGTTGCTTTCCATGGCGCGTGAAATTGCTTTGACGCACCATGAGAAGTGGGACGGAACCGGTTATCCCTATAATCTTGCAGGGGAAGCTATTCCACTTTCCGGAAGAGTTGTAGCTATTGCTGATGTGTTTGATGCGTTGACTTCAGAACGTCCGTATAAGCATGCGTGGGCAGTTGAAGATGCTGTTGCCCTTATTCAGGAAAATGCAGGGAAACATTTTGATCCTGACCTTGTTCCGCTTTTCTTGAAAGAATTACCAGCTGTGCTTGAAATTAAAAAGAAATACGCAGAGAACGCTGAAGGTGTGTCTAAACACCTCCATAATGTCCTTGGTGTAAGCGCATAGAAATTGGGCAAGTTGTACTTATCTACTTTGTCCTGGATGGTTCTCGTTATAACTTTGTTGTTGGACGTGAGAGACTCGTTGCATGTGCTTACTTAAAGGTAACGGCTCATATTCGACATAAAATACGAAATTTTCCTGTTTGGTTACTCGAGCGGCGCAGTTGCTATTAGGGGCGTTGAACAAGTTCTATTCTGGGCAAGAGGATAGGGCAGGGCTTCCTATTGGAGATTGCGGTACAGGCTTGATGTAGGCAGAAATAAAATAAAAAGGTGGAGTATTTTACTCCACCTTTTTTTATTGCAAAACCATTCGTTGCGGCGGGGTTATGACTCAAGGTCCAGCAGGTCAGATTCTTTGCCGATGGCGACAAGAATATCACCTTTCTCAAGGATCCTGTCGGCACGGGGAACAAACGAGTAGTCTGTGTCACCATTCTTTTTGATTGCAACTACCATAACCCCGAAGCTTGTGAGTTCTAGGTCGATGAGGGTCTTACCGGTCCATTTGTCAACGATGAGTTCTTGGAGCAGGATGTTTCCTCCAAGCGGAAGTAGGTCGAGCATGCCCGGGTTTGCAATGCGGTGAGCATACTGGCTTGCTGCATCACGTTCTGGCTGGATAACGGTATCTACACCGAGTCGTTCGAGAACAACTGCGTGTTCGTGGCTGATGGCTTTAACAGCCATTTTTTTTACGCCTATTTCTTGTAGATTAAGGACGATAAGAATGGATTTTTCCATTGATTTGCCGACACTTACGACGACTTCATCTAAGTCCATAAAACGTAATTGTTTTAGCACGTTGTCATCGGTAGCGTCTGCTTCATATGTCTGTGAAAGAAATTCGTCTGTTTTTTTGGTGGCGCTGGCGGAGCTGTCCACGCCAATAACGGTGTGTCCAAGCTCGGATAAGCATTGGGCAAGTGCGCCGCCGAATTTACCGAGTCCAATAATGCCGACTTCCTTTTTCTTCATCTGTATATGCTCCTAGCCGATAGGAAGGTCTGTCTCCGGTACCTTGTACCGGATATGAGAATGAAACTGCTGTAATGTCGTCAGTAGCCAGATTGGCCCAATACGGCCAACAAACATAAGAGCGATAACGATGCATTTACCGGCAGTGGTAAGTTTTGCGGTTAAACCTAGACTGAGTCCCACTGTACCAAATGCTGAAACAACTTCGAAAAATATTTCTAAAAATTGCCCACGCAACTGAGTGTGGGAATAGTTGCCTCCTTCGGTCAGGTTCAGTGCAACAGTAGCAAATCCGATGATAAGAGTGGCGACAAAAACAAGTGTAACTACTTTGTTGATTGTTTTTGAATCCAGCGCTTTGTTGCCAATGACAACTTGTTCCCGCCCTCGTACCTGAGCCATCATAAATGCGCCCAAAGCACGGAATGTAGTGACTTTGATTCCTCCTGCACAAGAACCCGGTGCACCTCCGATAATCATTAAAAAAATCATGAACAGCAGGTACAGGTTGGTCATTTCCGCCATGTTAACAGTATTAAATCCGGCAGTACGGGCTGTGACAGATTGGAACAGGGACGTAATCAGATTTGTTGTAAGTGAGTCCGTGTTCGGGGAGGAGATTCGTGAAATGAACAGCACAACTGTCCCGATAATAATGAGAGCTGTCGTGGTTGAAAGAATGATTTTGGTAACAAAGGAAAATTTTTGGTTTCGTCCGTTTCGGAACCAAAGGGTGAGTTCATCTAATACAGCAAAGCCTAGTCCACCAAGTATGATGAGCATCATGATGGTGACATTGACGCCAAGGTTGGTAGCCATGCCCATGAGGCTGTCTGGAAAAAGTGAAAATCCTGCATTGCAGAATGCTGATATGGAATGGAAAAAGGCTGAAAATACGGTGAATTGCCCATTTCCAAAGTAGAAGAGCAAGGAAGCTCCCACAATTTCTATGATGAAAGTCATGCCTGCTAATCGCAGCAAAAAACGACCTAAATCGAATGAGGAGTTGTGAAGAAGCGCTTGTCCTACAGCTAATCTGTCTGTGAGGGTTACTCGTCTTCTGAGAAGAAACAATGCAAGGCTTGAATATGTCATAATACCAAGCCCGCCTAGCTGAATAAGCGTAAGTAGGGTCAGTTGTCCGCCATGTGTCAGGGATGACGCAGGGTCAAGAACTGTAAGTCCTGTGACACATACAGCAGAAGTTGCGGTAAACAGTGCGTCTATCCAACTCATAGTGCCTGTAGAGGAAAAGTTGTACAACAGTACCGTACCAACAGTAATAGCTGTACTGAATGCTGCTACAGGAAGCACAAAAGGTAGTAACGTCTTTTTAGCCATGGGGGTGCAATACGCCTACATGTTTTTGTATGCAAGAGGCTTTATAAGCCTCTTGCTCTTTTTTTGATGTCTGTGAGTTTGTTATTCGCTCCACAAGGCTGTAATAGCATCAATAGTCTGTTGTAGCTTTTTGGCGCGTACGCGCATGATTGCGTCAATGAATTTATCAACAGACTGGTTTAGTGCTTCAAGCGAGCCGTTGTTTTCAATAATAATGTGGCACGCTTTCATCTTATCATCTTCTGCCCATTGCCACGAGTCCATGGTAGCGATGAGATCATCACTCCAGTCTCGATTTTTTTTCAGTCTGTTCTGCCGTGAAGTACCTTCGCAGCGAACGCCCGCTACAATATCTATTTCGCGATCCCAATGGGTTTCGTGAAGTAATGGTATTTCTGCAACAGCAAACGGATCAGCTGAATGCTCCTGCCAAAAACATGTAAGGTCGTGCAGGATGAGTGGGTGCACCAGCTGTTCCACCTCGTTCCGGCTGGCTTTGCTTTCCTGCATACGTTCAAATAGCGCCCTGCGGTTTACCGGACCTTCATCAGGACATACTTCGGAGCCGAAGCGTCCGCGAAGGACATACCAGCCGTCTGCGCCGTGTTCGTACAGTTTATGTACGATGGTATCTGCGCTCCATGTTGCAATACCTTTTTTAGCAAGTGCAGAAAGAACAACAGATTTACCGCATCCGGGCATGCCGGTGAGCGCAACGCGTTGTACGGAAAGTGTGAGGCGTTCGATCAGGTTAATGAAGTCTTGCGGCGGGTGGCAGGTGAATGACATTTGCTCTTTTGTGGCCGGATGTTCAAAGTTTAGTTTCCATGCATGAAGCATTTGGCGTGAAGCAAAAGGTGCCAACGGGGAATTAGCTTTAACCCCACCGCCGTACAAGGTGTCTCCCCACAGCGGATAGCCGATATGACTCATATGCACACGGATCTGGTGTGTTCTGCCGGTGTAAATTTTAACGGCAACCAGTGAAAATTTTCCTTTCGGGTCAGAGTAGAGTGTGCGGAATTCTGAATGTGCTTCTTTTGTGTTCGGTACAACAGCCATTCGAATTTTCATTTTCGGGTCACGCCCGATAGGCTCTTTGATTTCACCGGATTTAGGGGGAGTGCCGTGCACAAGAGCAAGATATTCTTTGGAAACAGTACGTGAAGCAAATGCTTCAGAAAGAGCAAGACGAGTTTTTTCATTAAGCGCAACGATAAGAAGACCGGATGTGTCTTTATCGATACGGTGCACGATGCCCGGACGGAAGCCTTCCATCTGCGTGATTTCTGGAATGCTGTGCGCGAGGCGATGAACAAGCGTACCTTCAGGGCAGCTTGGACATGGGTGTACAGTGAGTCCTGCTTCCTTGTTGATCACAATGAGGTCGTTATCCCTATGTAGGATGTCGATATCTCCTTCTTCAGGGACAATAGAATTCTCTACGACGGGCATCGTTATAGATATGCTCATATCCGGAAAAATTTTTGTGTTCGGCTTTGTGCATTTTTTATCATCAATGGTCACAAATCCGTCTTTAATGAGCTTTTTTATTTTTTCGCGACTAACGGCTTCATTTTTAAGAATATCACCAAGATGCTTGTCAAGTCTGACGCCATCAACGTGTGAAGGGACACGGTGCTCAAATTTTGAAAATTCGCTGTATTCTTCGGGTGTTGTCATAATATTTCTAGCTTATAGTGTTTGTTTCTTGACCATTGGCGATTTGTTAGAGTATAAGTCATTCGTTTAGGCGCGGTCTTTTTAGACCGCTTTTTTCAAGCAATCGCTCAAGGAGGCCGATGTGGCTGTTTACGTGGTTGACCATCCGCTGGTCAAACATAAACTCGGACGAATTCGTGAAGCAGATATCTCTGTTGCAGAATTCCGCGCACTTTCCAATGAAATTTGTCGTCTTCTTACCTACGAAGCTACCAAAAGTCTCGAAACCGAGAAATGCACCATCACTGGATGGGCTGGTCCTGTAGAAGTAGACCAGATTAAAGGAAAGAAAGCTACCGTAGTTCCAATTCTCCGTGCTGGCATTGGTATGCTGGACGGTATTATGGACATGATCCCAGGCGTTAAAGTTAGCGTTGTTGGTATGTTCCGTAATGAGGAAACTCTTGAGCCTGAAGAATACTACGTTAAGCTTGCTAAAAATATTGAAGAACGTACTGCGATTATTTTAGATCCAATGCTTGCAACCGGTGGTACCCTCATCGCTACTATCGATCTGCTTAAAAAAGCTGGATGTAAAAAAATCATTGGTCTGTTCCTCGTTGCAGCACCAGAAGGCGTTGAGCGTGTAGTTGCGGCGCATCCTGACGTAGATATTTACACTGCATCTGTGGATGAACGACTCAATGAGCACGGATATATTTTACCAGGTCTTGGCGACGCTGGTGATAAGATTTTCGGAACCAAGTAGCGTTTCGAACCGTTTTTGAACGGGAAGAGCATTTGACCCCCATGTTTCTGCTTTCTTTTGATGGCAGTGAACTCGGGGGAAGGGTGCTCTTTTTTTGGGCGGTCAGGATATGAATTAGCGCAGATATAATTTTTTATATCAATGGGTTGCGCTATTGGGGTTAAAAAAGAGTGATAAACACTCACAGTAGGAGGGAATGGTGTCAAACGTAAATACGGAATACTCTTTTAGGCTTAAAGATTGCCTTCTTGGCGCACAGATGCTTTTTGTTGCATTTGGTGCTCTTGTACTTGTGCCGCTGCTCACAGGACTTAATCCTAACGTGGCGTTCTTTACCGCCGGTGTGGGAACTTTGTTGTTCCAGCTTGTTACAAAACGTTCTGTACCAATCTTTCTTGCATCATCTTTTGCGTTCATCGCACCGATTATTTATGGCGTACAGACTTGGGGGATTCCGGCGACCATGTGTGGTCTTGCTGCTTCCGGTTTCCTGTACATGGGACTTTCACTTCTTATTAAAATGCAGGGACCACAGATTCTTGAACGCGTACTGCCTACCATCGTAACCGGTCCGGTTGTTATGGTTATCGGCCTTATGCTTGCACCTGTAGCAGTTTTCAACGCTCTGGGTAAAACAGGCGATGGTGCTATCCAGCTCATTCCAGAAAGCACTGCGCTTATTATTTCCATGGCATCTCTTGGCACAACCATTCTGATTTCTTTGTGCGGTAAAGGTATGCTGAGACTTATTCCGATTCTCTGCGGTATTGTTGTTGGCTACACTTTAAGCCTCTTCTACGGCATTGTTGATTTTTCTCCGGTTATCAATGCTCCTTGGTTTGCAGTTCCAAATTTTGTTACCCCTGAGTGGAACTGGGAAGCTATTTTGTACATTGTTCCAGTTGCTATTGCTCCTGCTATTGAGCATGTGGGTGACGTTCTCGCCATCGGCGCTGTAACCGGCAAAAACTACATCAAAGAACCTGGTGTTCACCGCACTATGTTTGGTGATGGTATTGCAACTACTTTTGCTTCTATGCTTGGTGGTCCTCCTAACACTACCTACTCTGAAGTAACTGGTGCTGTAGCACTTACTAAATCTTTCAACCCTGGTATCATGACATGGGCGGCCATCGTAGCAATCTGTCTTGCATTCGTTGGTAAGCTCGGTGCTGTACTTGCTACCATTCCTGTTCCGGTAATGGGTGGTATCCTTGTTCTGCTCTTCGGTACCATTGTTGTGGTAGGCATGAACTCTCTGGTTCGCGCAGGTCAGGACCTCATGGAACCTCGTAACCTTGCAATCATCG
Source organism: Halodesulfovibrio marinisediminis DSM 17456 (assembly GCF_900129975.1). NCBI lineage: Bacteria > Pseudomonadati > Thermodesulfobacteriota > Desulfovibrionia > Desulfovibrionales > Desulfovibrionaceae > Halodesulfovibrio > Halodesulfovibrio marinisediminis. The sequence continues at coordinate 409,093 of NZ_FSRG01000006.1, read as the reverse complement.
CAGTAATTCTTGTGTTCGGTGTTGGCGGCATGGCTTTCCACGCTGGTGCGTTCAGCCTCAAAGGTATCGGTCTTGCCGGTATCATCGGCATTATTCTCAACCTCATTTTGCCGAAACATCGCACATAGCCTCTGAATTACCGTCCAATTAAGGCTAAAGCCCCTGTCGCATACGCGGCAGGGGCTTTTTTTATTCGAATTTATTGATAATTCTTCTTTGCATATAGATGGCAAGAAGCGTGGTTAAAGGTGGAATAAGGAGGATTGTACCCATAAGACTGAACATGACTCCGGGTAGAAGGAAAAGAGTTGCTGCAAGAGCGACGAGCCCTGAACGGTATGCAGAGACTGGAGGAAGCAGTCCAAGTTGTACATCATTCAGACAGGTCGTGATCCATTCTGCACCGTTATATTTAAGGATAGCAAGTCCGATGCAGTTTGTTGCGATTGTAAAAATAAGCAGAAACTCTTGCGGGTGCAAAGGAGTGATAAGTTTGTGTTCAAGCGGGTTAAGTATGGAAAAAACTAAAAAAAGAGCAAAGTAGCTTCGTAATTTTTCAGGGTACAGAACACGTAAGGCGCGAAGTACTGAGGCGCATGTTTCTAATCGTTCTGCCTTTTTTAGCTGTTTTTCATCTATCTCTTGGTTGCTTAGCAGAAAACGCAGCTCTGCCTCTGTAATAATATGCTTCATAATATATTGTTGCGGTTGATTCAAAAAAATGCGGACTTTTTGCAGAAAAACATGAAGTGAGAAAAAATTGGTCGTTAGAGGGACTATGCCATAACTATGTTAGACTATGTGTTAAAAGATGTTATAGTCTCTAGTCTAAATATATTGGGTGGTTGTGAGCTATGTTACAGGTTGCGAGCACAAAAAAACCTCCTGCCGAATAATTTCGGCAGGAGGTTAATCTCAATTAGCGAATGAAGTAGCAGCGTCTTGTTACTCAAAGTAGCTCATGATGGCGTCAAATACGCCGTCGATATCGAGCTCTGTCGTATCAATGATGTGAGCGTCTTCTGCTGCTACAAGTGGCGCAACAGCGCGGTTTCTGTCTTGCTCATCGCGTTCTTTAATCTGCTTGATGATGAGATCAAGGTCAGCTGGTTTTCCCATTTCCTGTAATTGTTTGAAACGGCGGGCACCGCGTTCTTCTGCAGTTGCATCAAGGAAAAACTTGTGCTTGGCTGTAGGGAATACAACAGATCCCATATCTCTTCCCTCTGCCACGAGGGATGTCTGTGCACCGATTTCTCGTTGGACTCGTTTTAATGCCTCGCGCACAACAGGAAGTTGAGCAACGGAGGAAGCCAGAGCAGCAACTTCTTCTGTACGAATTTCGTCACCGACAGGTGTGCCGTTAACAGAAAGTACAGAATCAAATCCGATGCCGGAAAGGGAAAAGGAGTACTGTGCAATGTGTTCTTCCAGTTCTGTTTCAGACATGCTAGGGGCAGCTTCTCCGAATTTCCAGCCAAAGATGCGGAACATTGCTCCGGTATCGAGGTAGGCAATGGAAAGTTCCTGTGCAACGCGTTTGGCAAGTGTCGTTTTGCCAACACCAGCGGGGCCGTCGAGAGTAACGACGCGCAGGTTATTCTGCATTAAGAATCTCCTTGAGAGCAGAAATAAGCACTTGGTTTTCATGATCAGTACCGATGGTTATACGCAAGTGCTTAGGAAGGTTGTAGCCTTTTACAAGAGGGCGAATGATGAGACCGCGCTTGAGCAGTTCTTCCGTTAAGTAGCTGCCGTCTTTTGGAGCTTCAACCATAATAAAGTTTGCAAGGGACGGATAGACATTAAAGTCTAACGCTTCTAATTCCTTGGTAAGGTAAGCGCGACCTTCACGTGTAACGCGCAGAGTCTCTTCAATAAACGGTGTGTCTTGCAGAACGGCAATACCTGCCTGTTCAGCAAGAATGTTTACGTTGAATGGTGCGCGGATGCGGCGCAGGTATTCTGCAAGCTGCGGATTCATGGCACCAAAACCAAGGCGCAGGCCAGCAAGGCCGAAACATTTAGAAAAAGTTCTCAGTACGCACACGTTATCGTACTGCGTAAAGCGAGGCAGCATGGAGTAGCGGTCTAAATCTTCCGCAAAGTCCATGTATGCTTCATCCACAACGAGCAAGCAACTTTTTGGAAGCTTTGCATGGAGGGCAAGAATTTCCTCCACTTTCGGTGCATAGCCGGAAGGGTTGTCCGGTGTGGTAATAAATACAATGGATGTCTGATCATCTACCAGCTTAAGCAGGCCGTCCCAGTCAAACGTAAAGTCATCGTTCAGTGCTGCCTGTCGGAATTCTACACCGTTGAGGCGTGAGAGAACCTGATACATGGAAAAGCACGGTTTAAAAGCAACAATGTTGTTTTTTCCCGGTGTGGCTTTAACACGGATGAGCATGTCGATGACCTCATCAGAACCGTTACCGGATACGATGGTGTCATCGGGAATATGGAAGTAATGGGCAATGGCGTCGACAAGGTTCGGTGTGCCTACCTGAGCGTAACGGAATGTGGATGAAGCATATAATTTAATGACATCCTGAACTCGCGGGGAAGTGCCCAGCGGGTTTTCGTTACTGGCAAGTTTAATGATAGAGTTGAGACCGTAAGCCTCTTTTACCTCGTCAATGGACTTTCCTGCCGTGTAGGGAGAAAAGCATTTAACCTCTTCGCGGATTGCTTCACATACTTTTGAGCTCATGTATTGCCCCTTTTCCCAATGTTTTTTCAATACGTTTTTGGCATGCCGTCTCTGGTTGATTGGGCTATTATATATGGTTAAACAGCCAGTTAGGATCGGTAGCCGATAGTTAGACAATAGTTGAGCAAGGTATGCACCAGAAAAATGATGCATAGTAAAAAGGACGACCCGTTATGAGTCGTCCTTTTGAATAGACTACTAAAATGTATATCGCAAGTAGCAGAGTGTTACTTAGGAAAATCAGGGCGTACTGTAAGTACAGGAATCTCTGCTCCGCGAACAACTTTGGCAGCAACGGAGCCAAACAGAAGCCTGTCGATGCCGGTTCTGCCATGGGTTCCCATGATAACGAGATCGGCTTTTTCGTCCGCAGCAATTTCTAGAATCTCTTCAGCAGCAAAGCCGGTAACAACTTTGCCTTTAACTTTTAAGCCGGGGAAGTGCTTTTCAAGGTACTCATCCATGTTTTTTTCTGCGCCGGTAACAATTTCTCCAACAAAGGCTTCGATTGTGTTCGGTGGAACGTGGAAACCGACATATTGGTTCAAGGATGGAGCCGCGTAAACAACAATCAGTTCAGCATCAAATTTTTCAGCAAAAAGTTGTGCATATTCTGCAATGTAGGTACTTTCGTCCGAAAAATCGATAGCCACAAGAGCTTTTTTTATAGCAACCATACTACCTCCTGAGGGATAACGAGTATCTGTCTATAAGCGGTCAACTGTTTTGTTTTATACCTTATATACACACAGTATGTGAAGATAGACAAGGATAACGTTCTTATGTAGGTTGTAGAGGTTGTGCACTATTTTCTGCAAACAATAGGCAGAAAATTCCGCATGATCTATGTCCGAAAAATGAAAATGTACTGTTTTCAACGGTTCAGACGTTTTGGCAAGCTCTTTGCTAGATTAGGAGCATAAATCCTAATCGCCGGGGATATTGTTATGAGAATAAATACAACAGAACAGATTACATTGATAGCAAGGCAGAGCCAGGCAACCAAAGCTCCTAAAAGAGCAGCGGACGGTTTCCATAATCTGCTTTCTCAGGAAATTGAGTTGCAGAGCAAATCTGCATCTGAGGCATTGTTGCCTCCCGGTACCCGCTCAATTGCATTTGATCCGCGTCTGAATGCTGATCAGCAGCCAGTTGCACAGCAAGTTGTTGATCCGAATAAGGTGGCAGATGAGCTTGAAGGCATTCTTGATCAGTGGGAAAAATATTCCACACAGATCAGCACACAGGGAACACCTGATCTTAAAGGTGCATTTGGAACCCTTCAGGAACTTGCCCATAACCTTGCAACGCTTAAGCAGTCTGCACCGTCCCTCCAGTCAGAATTTCCAGAGCTGGATAACGTGCGCAACGAGCTTGAGGTTATGACCGTGACAGAACAGTTTAAATTGAATCGCGGGGATTATCTCGTGTAATATCAAGACGCTGTTGGCTTTCTATGAACGTCATGCAGCATGCAAGGAATTGATTGTCTGTAACAGACAGCAAACTTCTTGTGATAATGATAGTAAGAAAAAGGCAGCTATACAGCTGCCTTTTTCTTTTTGGTATGGGTGAGCAGTTATCGCCTCAGCTCATGAAGTAGGGTGGTAATCGCTGCCATAGCTGTTTGATAACGTACATCTGCTCTGTCACCACTGAATACATGGTGTTGAGCAAAATGTTGTGAACCGATGGCAAAACCAATCCAGACTGTTCCGACCGGCTTCTCTTTCGTTCCTCCGGAAGGGCCTGCAATGCCGGTTACAGAAATTGCTGTTTCCAGCTGCAAAACATCCTGTACTCCACGCACCATAGCAAGAGCTGTCTGCTCGCTTACAGCACCATGCTTTAATAAGGTTTCATGCGGTACATGCAGCATGTTTTCTTTTACTTCATTTGCGTAGGAAACGATGGTTCCCTTAAACCAACTGGATGAACCTGATACGTCGGTAAGCAGCATAGAAATAAGTCCGCCTGTGCATGATTCAGCTGTGCCGAGCATGTATTTATTCTGGCGCAGGATCTCACCGAGTTCTATAATCTTTGTGGATAGTTCTGGAATATGCATATGATAACTCCCTGAATACTCGCTACCATTGTGAGAAACGCATAGCAAGCTGGCCTTGCTAGAATCTCCCTATGCAATGTAGAATAGCACGAAGTACAGGAGGAGAAAACGTTGACAGATTTTGATTCTCTTTCATCGGCCCTTAAGGACGAGGTAATGACTGACATTGCCACTGGTTTTTTTGGAGCGCGTAAAGCAATAGATGATGAGCGCGATCTTTTTCATCATGTAGAAAGCGATCTTCGGCTGGCAGAACAGCGCGCCTTAAATACCTGTGCGCAGTTAAAAGCATTGCTGACCAGTGAGCGCGATCTGGAAAAATTATTGCGTCTGCTCGGCGTATCGGTAGAGTTTCTTGAGCGCATGGAAGACACTGATCCGTGGATTAATATGGAACTACCTTTTGCCTTCACCGCGGAGGGGCGGTACAAAAAATGCGTTCTGAAAACATATGAGAATATGTATTCAGCGTTTAAATCGTTTTTGCACGGTATAACGTATAAGACGACTGATACGTTTAGAAAATTTGGTCAGACCACAGGCTATTATAGATATGTAGAGTGGTGTGATGACTTGAATGAACGCATCAAGAAGGTTAACCGGGACCGTTCACCGGCGCATGTGTTAAGTGTTGTGCGTGATTTGGATGTAGATACGGTGGCGAAACAGCGTGCTGTAGGGGCTGTCAATGTTGCAGCCGGTTGTTTACCGGGCGATGATCTGTGTCTGCTTTTGGTGCCTTGTGAAGACTTGAAGGCAATGGAGCTCCCCGAAATTCCTCCATTGAACACTCAGCTTTCAGATAAACACACTGTAGAGTCAATTCTTAAAGAATATGCTTCAGAAATATACAAAAGAGATCGTGAGAAGGTTAAGCAGATTCTTAGTACCTTGAAAAAAGATTAGAATTTACGCATGAAAAAGGCAGTGTTGCTGTACTTGAGGCATTACCTACAGTTTTTACAGGTTGTGCCGAAGAGTATTGTACGCTGCCTTTTGCTATGTTTTGCAGTTGATGCAGAAACAGCAAGTCGTGGCAGTAATTTTGTTTGAGATGCGTACAGGCTTACCGCAAAGCATGTTTATTTTTAGGAGATAGTAATGCGCTGTCGAATTTTAGCTGTGTTAATGGGCATTGCCCTGAGTGTATGTACCTTTGTTGCTGTGCCGCAGGCCTATGCTGAAGCGCCTATAAAAGTTGTGTATGGTTTTGACAGGGAGTTCCCTCCGTTCTCATTTGAAGAGGCAAAAGGGAAGGCTGTAGGGTTTGACGTTGATTTGATTCGCGCTATTTTCAAAGGTCAAAATGTGAAGTTGGTGACACGTCCGCTTGTTTGGGATCATGTTTTGATGGAGCTTTCTTCCGGTACAATTGATGTGACCACTGGCATGGCAAAAACAAAACAGCGCAATCTACTTTTTAATTTTTCTGAAAAGCCTACGCTTCCGATGAAGGTTCGATTGTTTACTAAGACTCCAAACCGTGTCGGAAATATTACTTTGTTGCGTGGTCAGAAAGTGTCCGTAAAACGAGGTTCTTTCCAGCAGCGAGTATTGGAAGATTTCGGTGGAATGAATATTAAACCATTCCCATCCAAGGTGGATGCAATTCATGCTCTTGGTCGTGACGAAGTGCAGGCTTATTGCGGACCTGAACAGACAGCTTATTACTACCTAAATCGGTTCAAGTACGGAAAAATTAGCGCTGTAGGAAGCCTTATGCGCATTACAGAAGCGTTTGTTGCGGTTAATCGCGACAAAGGACGCATTTTGGACATGGTAAATAAAGGGTTCCAGCGAGTTGTTGCAACAGGTGAATACGACAGAATTTATCGCAAATGGTTTGTTCCTGAATTGTATGAAGATGATATGAACAAGCTGTTTGAAGCAGCTTCTGAAGCAGCAGTAAACGCCTATGCTCCATATTCCAAAGTTCCAGTAGGCGCGGCAGTTCTTACCCGTTCCGGTAAAACATATGTTGGTTGTAACGTAGAGACAGCCAAAGAGAATATTTCTGCTATCAAGACGGCAATTCTTAAAGCTATTGCCGATGGCGAGTATGATTTTCGTGCGGTAGCTGCACTTGCTCCAGATGGTTCCGTAGTTGCTCCAACTGCTGAAGACCGACAGTTCTTGTTTGAGTTTGGACGCGGTATCCTTGCAGCTGTTGAGCCGGATAAGGGAGATGTGAAAATGATCATGGTTTCCCAGTTGCTTCCATATCCTGTGCTATCAGGTAATAAAGGTTTTACCTATGAGTAGCAGAAGATAACTTAACTTATGCTTTAAAAAGGCTGTCCTTTAGTTGGGACAGCCTTTTATTTTTGGGATAGCCAATTGACTAAGCTTTGCCGCGATATTTAAACAACGTGCGGAGTATCTTACGGATAAACGGGGAGAATACTTTCTTGCTGAGAATAGTTCCCGCTACCTTTTTGTTAATTTCGCCGAGAGTTGGGTACGGATGGATTGCGCCTGCGAGGGTGGCGAGCTTAACGTTTCCACCTAATATGGCGACCCATTCGTTAATAAGTTCGCCAGCATGTATACCGACGATCTGAACTCCGATTACGCGCCCTTTGGCGTCTTGTAAGAGCTTAAGTTTTCCTTCCGGTTTGTTTTCAGCAAGTGCGCGGTCGTTTGATGTAAATTTTTCTATGTCGATAGAGTAAGTTATTCCTGCTTCTTTGGCGCGTTTTTCATTGTAGCCGATGGAAGCAAGTTCGGGGTCACAGTAAGTTACCCACGGGAGGAGCGAGTAGTTTGCCTTGCGTGGTATTTTGAATACGGCGTTAGCGATGACTATGCCGCCTTCGTATCCTGCCGCATGTGTGAATTGATACTTGCCTGTAATATCACCCACAGCATAGATATGCGGCACATTAGTGCGCATTCTGTCGTCAACCGGTATGCCTTTTTGAGAATACTTAACACCTGCGTTTTCGAGGACCAGAGTTTTTACGGAAGGGGTCCTGCCTAGGGCTACAAGCAAACGGTCACTGGCTATCTTTTGAGCAGGGTGTTCCTTGGTTCCAAAAAGGACGGAGATCTTACCATCTTCCTCAAATATTTCTGCAATATTGGTGTTTGTTATGATGTTGACCCCATCCTTGCGGAGGGTGTCTTCGACAACAGAAGCCATGTCAGGGTCTTCTTTTGAAAGTATGTGGGCAGAACGCTGAAGGAGGGTTACTTTAGAGCCTAGCCGTTGAAATGCTTGCGCCATTTCTACGGCAATGGGGCCACCGCCGATTACTGTGAGTGTAGGCGGTAGCGACTCTTGGAAGAAGACTGTTTCATTGGTGAGATAGTCCACTTGATCCAAGCCCTTGAATGGTGGTGTCGATGGGGTAGAGCCAGCTGCTATAACAATGTTTTTTCCAGAAATGTGTTCCGTTGTTTTACCGTCTTGTGGGACAAGGGCAATGGTGTGGGAATCAACAAATGAGGCTGTGCCGAAACGGACAACGGCTCCAAGGCTTTCAAAACGTTCAGGTGAGTCGTGTGGCTGGATCTTTTCAACGACGGACTTGATATGTGCTGAGACTTTTGAGAAGTCCACAGGCTCAAGTGCTGGGGCTGGAAGTCCGTAACTTTCTGCATTGGCCATTTGGTGCCGTACGTTGGCGCACTTAATGAGCGTCTTGCTTGGGACACATCCATAGTGCAAACAGTCGCCGCCCATCTGTTTTTCTTTTTCTATAAGTAAAACTTTTACCCCAAGCTGAGCAGCGCCGGAAGCAACCGTTAAGCCAGCAGCGCCGCTGCCTATGATGATGAGATCAAAATCGTATTCTGCCATGTTAACCGCTCTCTTTTACTTTGCGGATAAATTTCAAAAGATACTTGGCAAGAAGTGGAAAAATGCCAAGAAGGGCAAAGGAAATGAGATGCACTGGTTGGAGGACATCTGACACATCATTGATAGTCGCAAGCTGTTTGCCTGCATTAACATAAACGGCTGTTCCGGGGAGCATGCCGATCTGGGATACCCAGAAATATGTCCGCAATGGCAGGCTAGTGATGCCCATTATTAAGTTGATGGCAAAAAAAGGGAAAATAGGTACGAGGCGCAGGGTGAAAAGGTAGAATGCGCCTTCTTTTTTTATTCCTTCATCAATTCTTTTTATTTTATTGCCGAACATGTTTTGAACCCAGTCTCTGAGAAGATAGCGGGATACAAAACAAGCAAGAGTTGCGCCGATGGTAGACGCAAACGAGATAGCAATGAGCGATGTCCAAAATCCGAACAGTCCTCCCGCAGCAAGTGTCATTATGGTTGCACCGGGAATGGAAAGGGCAGTGACGACGATGTAGAGAATGACAAAGCTACTGATTATGATGAAGCTGTTTTCTGCATAGAGAATTCTGAACGCATCCTGCTTTGCTTTTATGTATTCAAGGGTGAGGTAGTCTGTGAGATCGAAGTACCATGTCGCTGCAAATATGAGCACAATTGTAGTGACAATGCTGATCCGCTTGAGTTGAATTGCCGTCATGTAACTATCCTTTCATTGTCGGGCGAGGGCTGGCTTTATGCATCAAATGGTCTGCTCCGTATTGTGCTGCTCCCCATAGACCTGCTTCTTCGTTTTCATTGAGTTTGATAGGAACACTGGAGAGGATGTTTGAGTGCAGTTCGGTGTTGTAGAACGATTTTTTAAATTCACTATGTGTAACGATTACAGGGTTTCCTGCTGCAATTCCACCTGTAATATATAGGCCGCCAAGAGCTAGGGTATCGAACACAAAGTTCTGGCAAATTCGCCCATAAAATTTAGAGAACCATTCCAGTACAACCGGATAATCTGCAAAATGGGTAACTACTTTCTGGGAAGGAGCTATTTCGCCAGTGTGGAACTCAAAAAGGTATGAAAGGCCTGAACCGGAGAGTACATGCTCTTGAATTATTTTTTCACGACCAATCTTGGCGCGTAAGAATTCAGCGTACTCAATTTCTTCTTTAGTGGTGAACGGAAATACACCGTGTCCACCTTCGGATGGGACGGGAGTATATTTTCCAGTGCTGTCCGGAACAAGAAGTGATTTTCCAAGCCCTGTACCAGCGCCAATAATCCCTACTGGACAGGTGCTGACAGGATTGCCTGCAACAACTTCCATCGCGTCTTTAAATGCTGGTGTAAACGTTGCGTATGCCTGCGCTAGAAAGTCGTTAATTAGTATTGCGTTACTGCAGCACAGTTTTTTGGGAATTTTTGTTAGATTGATATCCCATGGAATATTCGGCGGGTCAGATTGCAATCCATCAAGAACAGGACCTGCCACTCCGAATACTATAGCGTCAGCTTTATGCGGCTGCAGGTCGAAGTTAGAGCTTGCCAACATTTCCAGTAGCTGCTCAAAACTATCTGCAGCATTTGTAGAAAGCCAAATGCTGCGATCATGGCTTATAGTTTCCCCACGTAGAGTAAATGTTGCAAAGCGGCTGTTTGTTCCGCCAATGTCTGCGGCTAATATACGTTTCATAGGAGTATGCGCCTGATTTAGAATGAATGCTTATGCTGTAGTATACGCGCCTGAATGGAAATGAACTGTTATACAATGGGATGCCATGGTTACAAGTAATAACTAGTCGCAATAGAACGGTAAAGGCAAATAAAAAAAGCGAACTTACATGTAAGTTCGCTTTTTTTATTTCATATAGAGAATTGCTAGTTCTGAGCAGCAATCCAGTCAGAAGCTTCTTTGAGGTCGAGAGTTCCGGTGTAGATAGCTTTACCGGAGATAGCACCTTCAAGGTTAGCTTCTTTTGTGAGCGGGAAGAGTGCCTTGATATCATCAAGAGTTGCTACGCCACCAGCTGCGATTACAGGAACAGAAGAAGTCTGTGCCAGTTTGGTAAGCGCTGGCAGGTTAACGCCTGTCTGCATACCGTCGCGGTCGATGTCGGTGTAGATGATAAATGCTACGCCTTGTTCTTCTAAGCGAGGAAGCACATCGTAGATTGTAAGGCCGCTGTCTTCTACCCAGCCTTTGGTTTTTAGTACGCCGCCCTCTGCATCAAGAGACACACCGATTTTACCCGGGAATGCCTTGCAGATGGAACCGAATAATTCAGGTTCGGTCAGCGCGATAGTGCCGATGATCAGACGGGAAACGCCAGCATCAAGGTATGCTTTAGCGGTTTCCAGATCGCGGATACCACCGCCGAGCTGAACAGGCATATCTACGCTTGAGCAGATATTTTTAATAAGTTCACGGTTGACTGGTTCGCCGGAAAAAGCACCATCAAGATCAATTACATGGAGCCATTTGCCGCCTTGTTCCTGCCATTTTTTTGCCATTGCTACCGGATCGGAGGAAAACACAGTTTCCTGATCGGCTTTACCCTGTTTAAGACGAACTGCCTGTCCGCCTTTAATGTCTACAGCAGGAAAAATTATCACAGACCAAGCTCCGTTATAGCCTGACGCATACCTTCTTCTGCAAGCTGCTCAGCAGTGATCCACTTACCTTTGCGCTTGAACCATTTTTTGATGTTGAGAAGGTTGTTTGAAAGGCTTTCTTGGGTTTCTTCAAAGTGAAAACGTGAGAGGGTCGGTTCTTCAACATCAACGCGTATTGCGTAGAAGTCCATGTTTACACCGGCAGACTGGAATGCGCCCATTTCGCCACCTTCGCGAGGTGTCCAGTCAATTACCTGTGGAACGATGAGAACGTCAGCCTTCATGCATATGCCAACCTGATTCCAGAACTTCAGCGCATTCAGTGGCTCGTCTCTGTGCTGAGCTTGGGTAATCTCATAACACTGGCGAGCAGCAGCACCGCTTGTGTATACGCGGGAAGTTTCTGTCTTCAAAAGTTTTTCAAAATCAGCATCGAGTTTATCCAGAGTCTCAGGAGAAACTTTGTACTGGTCGGAAGGAATATATCCGGCGAGAAGCTCCCCAGTGTTGGTTGGCTGGGTGAACATCGCCAAGCCCATAGAAAGTCGTGGTAATTGGGCTGGTGCTGTAGATTTGGAGCAACCGGTAATCAGTATGAGGCCGAGGAGGCAGAGAATAAGTCCGGTATTACGAAGGTGTTTATGCATTAATCGAGACTCCCTTTGGTGCTGAGAAGTTGATTTCGGTCACAGGAAGCAGCCATGCGCAGAGCTAATCCTAAGCCTTTGCACGCTGATTCGAGCAGATGATGCCCATTTTTACCATAAAGGTAAGAAATATGCATGTTTATTCTTGCACCATAACTTACAGATTTGAAGAATTCGCGCCACAGGTCGGACTCATCACCTGCAATAACAGGAGGCAGTAATTCATCGCCTCTGTATACGAGATAAGGACGGCCAGAAATGTCGATGTTCACTTCAGAAATGGATTCGTCCATTGGTACTTTTACCATGCCGATGCGGTTAATACCTTTTCGGTCACCAAGTGCTTCGCGCAGTGCATTACCTAAGCAGATACCAATGTCTTCAAGTGTATGATGTGCATCAACGTGTAAATCTCCGTCACAATGTACATGGAGATCAAATCCGCCCCAGAATGCGATAAGGGTGAGCATATGGTCGGCAAAGCCCCAACCAGTTTTCACGTCTACATTGCTGGTTCCGTCCAGAGTAAGAGTCAGGGAAATTTTGGTTTCGCTCGTGTCTCTTGTAATGGTTGCGGTACGTTGAGTCATACTTTTTCCTCAGATTTAGTCGGTAGATGGTTAAAAAGCCGGGCAAAAAGCCCGGCCTGTAGTACACCTAGAGAGTGTCAGAAGGAGTCGATTAGGACTCAGCCATTGCTTCTTCATCTTCTTCGTCTACTTCCTCGGAAGGACGTCGTTTGCCGAAGAGAGCAGCGATGACAATTGAGATTTCATAAAGAATCATCAATGGTCCCGCCATAAGAAGCTGGGATACAACATCCGGTGGCGTAAGGAGAGCAGCTAGAATAAATGAGAAAAGTATAGCAAACTTACGTGCTTTGCGCATCATAGTTGCTGTTACAATTCCTAATCTGCTCAGGAACAGGGCAAACAACGGCATTTCAAACACAAGGCCGAAGGCGAATATAAGCTTCATGGAGAAACTTAAATATTCGTTCAGCTTGAGCATAGCCTGAATGTTTCCTGTGTTAAAGCTCATGAAAAATTCAAAAGCGAACGGGAATACAATAAAGTACGCAAATGCACCGCCGCCGATAAAGCAAGCTGCGGAGAAAAATGCAATAGGTATGATGTACTTGCGTTCTTCTTCGTACAGCCCCGGTGCAATAAATGCCCAGATTTGATAGAATATATATGGGCTTGCAGCGAAGAAACCGGCAAGTGCAGCGACTTTAAGGTAGGTTACAAACGCCTCATGTGGCGCTGTGTAAATGAAAGAACTTTGATCCGGCATTACCTTAACCATCGGCATTACCAGGTAATCAAAGAGCTTTTCTGCAAAACTGTAACAGGCAAGACAGCCGATGATGACAGCAAAGCTGATGCGCTTTAAGCGCACACGCAGTTCATCAAGGTGCTGGAGCAGAGTCATGGACTCTTCTTCGTCTTCCTCATCCTCGTCCTCTTCACCCATCGCATTAATGCGGTCGGTCAAAGTGGCGGGTTGAGACGTATCTTGTTCTGTGTCGGAAGAATCACCGTCGTCCGAGGCAGCTTGTGCCTCGGACGCGGTGTTATCTATATCTTCATCGTCAAGATCTTCAACGCGATCTGGACGTGGACCGTCTGAGAAATCCATCTCAGCAGAAGGGTCAGAGTCGTCGCCTCCTTCTACTCGGGCATCTTCAGAAGTTTTAACTTCGTTGGAAGACTCTGCGTCTTCAGTCTGCTCGGTAGTGGAAGCAGTTTCTTCTGCTTCAGAAGGCTGAGCGTCCTTTTTGTTATCAACGCTCATTATGCCTGTTCCTTCACGGTCTGTTTTTCAGCAGCTTTCTCAGCTACTGGCTGAGCGGCTACATTGTCAGGAGCTACTGCAAGGTTTCCGGTTGCGTCCGGAGTCGATGGCTCAGCAGCCGGTTCTGGAGCAGGTTTTGCTTCCGCTTTAGAGTCTTCTTCGCCAAAAATTTTCTTTTCAGCGGCTTTTTTCTCTTTTTCGTGTTCTTCAAATGCGATTTCAGTGTTTATTGTACGCTGAAAATCTGTAGAAACACGGCGGAATTCCGCAAGACCTTTCCCAAGTGTACGAGCCACTTTTGGCAAACTCTTAGGACCCAGCACAATAAGTGCTACAACAAGAATAACCAGTATTTCAGTAGTACCGATTCCAAACATGCAGTCACGCCCAATTAGCTAAGGTTGGCTTATTCCCACTCGATAGTGCTCGGTGGCTTGGAGGAGATGTCATAAACAACGCGGTTTACGCCAGTCACTTCGTTAATGATACGGCTGGAGATTCGTTCCAGCAGTTCGGAAGGAAGACGTGCCCAGTCCGCTGTCATAGCATCTACACTATCAACAATACGAAGGGCAATAACGTTTTCGTAGGTTCTGTCGTCGCCCATTACACCAACAGTCTTGAGCGGCAGCAGAACAGCAAAGCCCTGCCACACTTTGCGATACCATCCGGATGCAGTCAACTCGTTCTGTACGATTTTGTCTGCTTTTCTCAAAATAGTGAGACGTTCGTCGGTAATTTCGCCGATAATACGGATAGCAAGGCCAGGACCAGGGAACGGATGACGCCATACTACGGAGTCAGGCATGCCGAGTTCGATAGCAACTTTACGTACTTCATCTTTGAAGAGCTCGCGAAGCGGCTCGATGAGTTCGAGTTCCATATCTTCAGGAAGGCCGCCAACGTTGTGATGGCTTTTGATAACCGCGGAAGGGCCTTTGTGAGAAATAGATTCGATTACGTCAGGGTACAGGGTGCCCTGTGCAAGGAATTTAACGTTTTCAATACGCGCTGCTTCAGCATCGAATACTTCGATGAATTCGTAGCCGATGATTTTACGTTTTTTCTCAGGATCTTCAACGCCTTCGAGTTTGGATAGGAAGCGTTCGCGTGCATCAACAACGGTGAGGTTGAGGTCGAAGTGTTCGCGAAGGTAGCTTGATACTTCTTCAACTTCGTTCTGACGCATGAGGCCGTTATCAACAAAGATGCAGTGGAGACGGTGACCGATTGCTTTGTTCAGGAGAACAGCAACAACGGTGGAGTCGATACCGCCGGAGAGACCGCAAACTACGTTGCCTTCAGGACCAACAGTGTCCTGACAATCTTTGATAACAGAATCGATAAAGCCGGACATGGTCCAGTCTGGCTTTACGCCTGCGATCTTGAAGAGGAAGTTGTTGATCATGATGTCACCACCCTCTGAGTGGTGTACTTCCGGATGGTACTGAAGCGCGTAGATGTTTTTCTCTACACATGCCATTGCTGCAACTTCGAGAGTCTCAGTAGAACCGATAACTTCGAAAGAAGGTGGCACCGCTTTAACCTGGTCGCCGTGAGACATCCAAACACGTAAGGAGTTTTCACGGTCGAGGTCGGCAAAGAGAGGGCAGTCAGAGGTCATGTTGAAGTCTGCAGGACCGTATTCACGGGTTTCAGAGCTTGCAAGCTGGCCACCAAGGTTGTGAGCGAGCAGCTGCATGCCGTAGCAGATGCCGAGTACTGGTACGCCCAGTTCAAGCAGACCCATATCAAGAGTAGGAGCGTCTTCGTCACCTACGCTGGAAGGACCGCCGGAAAGAATCACAGCGGAAGGGTTCATTGCTTTGACTTCTTCAGCTGTTATGATGCAAGGGTGAATTTCAGAGTATACGCCCGCTTCGCGTACGCGACGTGCGATAAGCTGAGTAAACTGAGAGCCGTAGTCAACAATAATGACTTTGCTAATTGCTTCCATAAGTTCCTCTAGAAAGATATCTTAGTTCCCAATACGGTAGTTAGGAGCTTCTTTCGTAATAATAACGTCGTGAACATGAGATTCACGCAGACCTGCAGGAGAAATTTCCACCATTTTGGAAACTTCTGGCATGTCACCAATAGTTTTTGCGCCAATGTAACCCATACCGGAACGCAGGCCACCTAAAAGCTGGTAGATGGAATCCTGTACTGGGCCTTTGTACGGTACACGTCCAACAATGCCTTCCGGAACGAGCTTCTTGCTCTTTTCCTGGAAGTAGCGGTCAGAACTGCCAGCTTTCATTGCATCAATGGAACCCATACCGCGGTAGTTTTTGTAACGACGACCCTGGTAAAGAACAGTTTCACCTGGGGACTCGTCAGTACCTGCGAAGAGGGAGCCGATCATAACGCAGGATGCACCAACGCACAGACCTTTTACAATGTCGCCGGAGTATTTGATGCCGCCGTCAGCAATGATGTGACGACCAAATTCCTTAGCTGCTTTGCAGCATTCCTGAATAGCAGTAATCTGTGGAACACCAACGCCCGCAACAATACGAGTAGTGCAGATGGAGCCAGGTCCGATACCAACCTTAACGGTGTCTGCACCAGCTTCGAACAACGCTTTTGCACCTTCGTAGGTTGCTACGTTACCTGCAACAATCTGCGCATCAGGGAAGGAGGTGCGGATAGATTTTACAGCTTTCAGGATGTTGAGAGAGTGACCGTGAGCAGAGTCAAGAACGAGCACGTCTGCGCCTGCGTCGAGCAGAGCCTGAGCACGTTCTTTACAATCTGCACCAACGCCGAGTGCTGCCGCAACACGAAGACGACCGCTCGTATCTTTACATGCGTTAGGATATTTAATTTCTTTTTCAATATCCTTCATGGTAATGATGCCCTGCAAGGTGTTCTCATCATCAACAACGAGCAGTTTTTCAATACGGTGCTTGTGGAGGTGCTCTTTTGCCTGTTCAAGGGTTGTGCCCACAGGAACAGTCACAAGCTTGTCTTTAGTCATCATGTCAGACACGAGAGTGGTGTCAGGATCGTCGACAAAGCGAACGTCACGGTTGGTAATGATACCAACGAGGTTGCCGTCTTTTACGACAGGAAGGCCGGAAATTCTGTAAGTAGACATGACTTCGAGAGCCTGAGTGATGGTGAGAGAAGGCTCAACAGTTACCGGGTCAAGAATCATTCCGGATTCTGACTTCTTAACCTTTTCTACTTCAAGGCACTGCTGCTCAAGCGGCATGTTTTTATGAACAACACCGATGCCACCGTGGCGAGCCATTGCAATGGCCATCTCAGATTCGGTGACAGTATCCATTGCAGCGGACATGAGTGGAATGTTCAGTGCGATGGAATTAGTGAGCTGGGTGGACAGATCCACCTGATCCGGCGTGGCTTCTGAATAACCAGGAAGAAGCAACACGTCGTCAAAAGTCAGTGCTTTGCCTAAGATTACGCTCATGGTGTGGGTCTCCAAATAAGTTTTGGGTAGCTATTAAAAAAGGCCACAGTAGCGTAAATTCACGCATTTAACCGGCCTGGAGTTCAGTACTTTCTTCCCTAAGATGTTTAGGCGGATAGTACGTTAGGTAATCCCGTTAACGTATGCGTCCTTTGATTCCATGTCAACGGTTGTTTATACTTTTTAGTAGTAGTGAAACCGATTGCATAGTTACTATATCATAAAAGCATTAAAAGATGCTCTGATACAGAATGAGACACACATACTACGTGCACGGCACGTAACAGGTAAAAAAAAAGCGCATTGCAAGTGCAATGCGCTTTTGGCTTTACAGTAATTGTTTAATTTTATTTGTCATTGAGTTCTTTTTGCGCTGCGGCTTTAAGCTCTTTATTGGCAGAAGAATTGACGATCTTTTCGAACTGCTCGTTAGCTTCTGCCGGTTTATCCAAGTAGTACTTGAGCAGCACGCCGAGGTTATAGCGCGCAGAAGGATCTTCCGCAATAGTTAGTGAGGTCTCAAATGCGCTGGCAGCTTTTTTAAAGCTTTGCAGCTTAAAATTAGCCATGCCGAGCATGTAGAACAGATGCGCGTTGTTAGGCTGAGCGGCAATGCCGCGCTGGATAAACTTACGTGCCTGACTGAACTCTCCATCTTCCATGAAGTGCTGAGCAATTTCTTCAATCAGCTTCACATTGTTAGGATCTTTTTTGAGTTTCCCCATGAGATCTGCAATGTGGGCCGCGTTAGTATTTTGTGCCTGTCCGGATTCTTCTTTGCGAACCTGAACAACTTTTGTCAGGTTCGGGTTCTTTGTACGGTATATACCGGACGTTACGAGCATTGCAGCAAATCCTAGAAGGATTGCAGCAATGAATATTTTTGCAACCGATGTCGGCTGCTTTATTGGAGCATTAGTCATTCAGCAACTCCATTTGACGAACGCGCTTGCTCAGCTCGCAGTGTTTGCGTGCGATAAAGAAGAGGTAGCCTGCAATGCCAACCCATACTGCAACGTTAGCCATGAGGAGCCAGTTGGAGCTTTCCATGATGAATCTCCTTAAGTGCCTTGTGAATTCAGGCGGTTATATTTCGTTATGATTTGTTAACGGTTTAATGCTGTCAGAAAGTGCAATTTTTGAAGAACGAATTCCAACAACTGCTGTGCAGATAAGGCCGGAACAGATAACACATATGGTAACTGCCAGATTTGTCATGAGAGACCAGATGGAGTGTTCCATGTTGAAGCCTTGTGCGTTTTTTCTTTAGACAGCTATATTTCGTCGTGTGTTGTCAGACTATCAATACGGTCTGAAAGAGCCATCTGTGATGTACGGAGACCAACTAAGGCAGCCCACACAAGACCGAAACAGATAACACAGACAATTGCTGTCAGCTTCATTTCCGGTTCCAGTCCACCAGATTTGCTGCTGAATACAGCAGGGTGGATGGAGCGCCACAAGCGTGCGGAAAGAAATACAAGAGGTACATCAATGAAGGCGGCAATGCCGACAACAGAGCTGACCACAGCTTTACGTTCTGTTGAAAGGGACATGGAGCGAAGGATTAAGTAGCCCGCATATACGAACCACATAACAAGGGTAGTGGTGAGACGAGGGTCCCATGTCCACCATACACCCCAGCTGTGTCGGCCCCAGATCATTCCGGTAACCAGTGCCAGACCGCTGAAAAGAACACCCACTTCTGCAGACGCTGCTGCAACATTATCCCAGAAACGTCTGCGGGTTTTCAAATACAGGATGGAGGCAATGAATACACAGAAGAAGCTGAAGAGTGACCACCATGCCAGCGGCAGATGGGTATAGAACACCTTCTGCACAATGCCCATAATCTGTTCAACAGGGGCATACTGGTAGATGAGGTACTGGCATAATGCCATCGCCGGTGCGGCTAAAAGTGCCACAGGTGCTATCCATTTTGTTCGCATCATATCCTCTGTAACTGTTATCTGCATATCCGACTGTTTTGTATAGCAAAGCAGCCAGTTACTGACAAAGTGTTTCCTATTCTGGGGTGACGGAGTACCGCAGCAAGTGCGGTTGCGCCATCCTCTTATTCTTCGCCGCTGTAGATGTAGCCGAAGAGTAGAAGCCCTGCGGCGCCAAACAGCGCATCAAATGCACAGGCAATGCCCAGCCAGTCGCCGAAGCCTTCCGGAATGATACCGGAAAACGCGGCAGAACCAACACGCACCCCTGCGAGGAGAATAGGAATAAGCAACGGGAACAGGATGATAGAGAGTAAGGACTCTTTTGCAGCCTGTCCCTGAGAAAGCGCACCGAGCAGCGCACCGAGCAATATTAATCCAAGGTCAATGGCAAGAAGCATTGCCAGTCCGATATGCCATAAGTCGGATACGGATTGACCTAAGAATACAATAGTTGCCGGTAAGAATACTGCTTGTGCACATAACAGAAGAGCAAATCCGCCGAGGGCTTTGCCTATCCATATCGCCTGCACAGGAGCAGGGGAAAGGAGTAGACCGAAGCGTGCGCCGTTCTGTTCTTCTAGACTGAATAATGTATTAAAGACAAGTACCTGACAGAATACTGATGCCAGCCAGAAGATGGCAGCAGCAGCCTGTGCACTCATTTTTTCACCGATCTGTTGGGACAAACTGAATACAAAGATAAGCAGTAAGCCGAGTAGAAGCGCTTGAATAAGTCCTGTTCCTCGTGCGAGCACAAGTTTCAGGTCTTTTGCAGCAATGGAAACAGCAGCTTTTAACATACCGCCTCCGGTGTGTATCCCTTAGCATCCCCAAAGTACTCAACTTTCTTGTCACGGATAGCGAGTACTTTGTCTGCGCGTACAAGGTCGGATGCAACGGAGTGGCTGATCCACACAAGCCCTGCACCGCGCTCTTTTGCAGCAGCAATTTCGTTATGCAGGATGTTCATAGAACGAACATCGAGTCCTGTCCCCGGCTCATCAAGCAGGATAAGGGAAGGCTGAAGCAAAAATACACGGGCAAGGTTCAAACGCTGCGCCATACCGCGTGAGAAACAACCTGCGCGCTCAAATGCAAAGCGTTTAAGCTCTACACGGTCGAGTGCGGCAAGCAGTGTTTTCTCGTCACTCTTCTGCCCGTGAAGGGAAGACCAGAATGCCAAGTTCTCAATGGCTGACAAGTCGGGATAAATGAAGGTTTGGTGCCCTACGTATCCGATGTTGTCGTTTTCTACCGTAAGCTCTACCTTTCCGGCTGTCGGCTCGGAAAGACCTGCCATTATCTTGAGTAAGGTTGATTTGCCCGCACCGTTAGGGCCGGCCAGTATTGTTACTGTACCCGGTTCCACCGTGCAGGAAACATCCTTGATGATCAGACGGTTGCCATAAAACTTAGCAACCTTGTCCAGTTTAAGCAGCATCCGTTACCTTTTCAGATTTGCGGAATCTGGTGAACCCGATGAACGGGAAGAGACACATGAGCGTACCACCAATCCAGAACCAGTTAACCATTGGTTCAATACTCAAGGTGACAGAAATGTTACCTTTTGCGTCAGCCCCTAAAAGAGAAGAGTAGAGTTCTTCGCCAAGAGACGGGATAATGGATACTTCTGCGAATGTCCTGTTATTACCGAATTTTTTGTAAATGCGGCGCTGAGGCTCAAGGGTGCCGAGATATTTGTCGCCTTCGAAGACGTCAATTTCAGCTTGCAGGAAGATGTATTCTACTGCTTCACCTTCATAAAGCTCTTTGTATTTGAAGGTGTATTCCTCAAGAGTAGCTGTTCCGCCACGACTGAGTTGAGTCTGAATCTCCTGCTTGTACGGGCCTGAGAACGCGATACCGATAACGATAAGCGCCACACCGACGTGAACACCGTATGCACCGATGGCACGATTGCTTTTACGTACAGAAGCATCTGTAGCGAAAAGCATAATGATTCCGGCGATACAGCCGGCAGCAGAGCCTACAGCAAGGATGGAAACAGGAATTTGGTATCCGGCAATATACATGCCCACACCGGTAGCGATAAATACACCGGTAATGGTGCTGAGCATCATGCTGCTTTTAACGCCGCCTTTCCATTTCATCCAAGGACAGATCATCAGCAGTACGGAGATGATTGCTGCCAGAGGCATACAGACTTTGTTATAGAAGTCTTGTTCAAGTCCCTGAGGGTTGCTTGTAAAGAACTTGGAGAATACTGGCCACATTGTAGCAATGAGGATGATAACGCCAAGTGCAATAAGGAACCATGCAGTAACCAGAAGCAGGCCTTCGCGGCTGAAGAGTTCAGCCATTGGCTTAGCTTTCGGGTTTTTGCTGGTTACAGATGCAAACAGGGACAATGCGGTAAAGAAGATAATAAAGATGAGCAGTGGGGTTCCAACGCCACCGTCACCAAATGCATGCAAGGACTCAACAACACCGCTACGCACAAGGTAGGTTGCAAACACAGCAGAGATAGTTGTGAGCGCAACAAGGAAGGTGTTGGTTCTGTGCAGCTTACCCCTGCGTGACTCAATAACGGAGGTGTGCAGGAATGCAGACCCTACGAGCCAAGGGATAAGTGATGCGTTTTCTACAGGGTCCCATGCCCAGTAACCACCCCAGCCGAGTTCCATGTATGACCACCAGCAACCGAGGATAATACCTGCGGTAAGGGTAAGCCATGCAAACAGAATCATGTTGCGGGATGCGTCAGTCCAACTGGCTTCTTCATGCTGGCTTCTGTTGAGAGCCTGTGCAAGAGCAAGACAGCTAGGAATTGTGAAACCACCGTAGCCGAGGAACAGAAGTGGCGGGTGGAAAATCATACCCGGGTTCTGCAACAGCGGGTTCAAGCCGTTACCGTCAGCCGGAACTGGGCTGATAAGTGTAAACGGGTTGGACCAAGTGGTTAACAAGAATAAAAAGAAACCGATAAACGTAAGGAAGAGCATCCAGAACCACATTTTTGTGCCGTCTGAAAGCGCTCTATACGCGTTAGTGTAAAGGAAAATGATGCCGCATAAAGCCACAGACCATGCCCAGAACAGTAATGAGCCTGCCTGCCCAGCCCAGAAGGCGGTTATGCGGTAGAAGAGTGGAAGATCGAGACTGGTGTAACTTGATACGTAGTAGTTTGAGAAATCAAAGTTAACCAGCGCCCAGAGAAGAATGAAAGAACTCACAGTGATGAGTGTTGTGATCATCATCTGTGATTTTTCGATCCAGTGCAGCAGGGTAGAGCGTCCCTGCCAAATCTGCAATGCAGCAACTGCGCCGAAGCCAATGGCAAACAGCAAAGACGCCACAAGCAGCAAGAATGCTAAGAGATGCATAATGCTCCTTTAGCCGATAAACGGCAACGTGGGGGAAGTAGTACAGGTGGAATAAGACCGATGTGCAGCGGTTGGTTATTCCCTATTTTTCTTTTCGTACTTCGACGGACATTTAGTCATAAGTGTACGGGCTTGAAACGCCTTTGTGGCGTCGTCAATGTTACCTTCAACAATGACTTCAGCACCGGCTTTAAATGTGTCCGGTACAGCACCCTTGTATACAACAGGCAATACAAGCTTCTTGTCTTTAGCATCTTCAAGAATGAAGGTGACGCCCAGACCCTCCTCATGACGCTTGATCTCTCCTGCCTTAACAGTACCGAAAAGACGGGCAGAACCAAGCTGGTCCGGTTTCATTGCCAAAGCTTCAGAAACTTCCAGGAAGTATACGCTGTTTTGTGAAAAACCGGAGAAAAGCAGATACCCGATGCCTCCTAAAAAAAGAAGCAGGGCAGCAATGTAGACGCTTTTGCCGTTTTTCTTTGCCATAGTGTCTCCTGACAGTGTCGAGTTTATGGACAGAAATGTCCTGTGCTATCTGAGCCTTTCTCCCCCGGTTCAGATGCCTTTTTCGAATAATTGGTTTGGTGCTTCATTGCAACAAATAGTTTTGGGTAACGGAGCGCTAAACCCTGTTTTTGACTCCGGTTCAGCGGTTCTGAAGTAGAAAAAAACAGGGTGTATCCGGGTTGATAAGCAAAATGTGTATATTTTATGCTATACATTACTATTAGCGCTTGATCAATTTTCTCTTACCCAGCTGTTTTCTTTTCTTTCTTGCAAGAAGTTGCATGTCATCGACACGGTCAGTTTCGTCCACAATTTCTTTGCCGAGAATTTCCTCAAGCACATCCTCAAGCGAAACAACACCGCTTACGCCACCGTATTCATCAACGGCAACAAAGAGATGGTCCCTGCGTTCAAGGAAGTTTCTCAGCACCTTATCAAGTGTGACGGAATCGAGCACAAAGTGCACAGGGCGCATCAGTTCAGAAAGTCTGGTTTCTGTACGGCCGGATGCAAGCTCTTCGTAAATATAGCGGCGCATTACAACGCCTACGATATCTTCGTTGTCTTCTGCATATACAGGAATGCGGCTGTAATTATTCAAATCCAGCTGTTGCTGTGCTTCTTTTACCGTAAAATCTACAGGCAGGGTAAATGTTACGGTACGTGGTGTCATAACGTCATTTACGTGCTTGAGATCGAGTGACAAAATGTTTTTGATTGATACTTCTTCGCTTGATTCGATTTGCCCTGCGCGCCGTGAAAGGCTCACGATGGCAAGGATGTCATCTTCAGTGGCTTTAGGGCCCTTTTCCGAAGGTGTAAGCTTGCGTGTCATCCATGAGCAAATATAAATGATAGGAGTGAGCGAAAAAACCAGAAAGTTTAGTGGTCTTGCAATAAACCTGCTTAGTTGGGAGGCGTATGAAACTCCGATAGTTTTAGGCAGAATCTCTGAAAAAATTAGGATGCTGACGGTAAAACCGATAGCAAAGTACGGCATGTATTCTGCGCCGTAGACTTTAGTGAAGGCAGCACCAGCTATCGTAGCACCAGCAGTGTTTGCAACGGTGTTCAGTGTAAGAATGGCTGTGATAGGTCGTTCAACATCACTGCGAAGTTTAAAAAGCAGTGTACCAGCCTTGGAGCCTGAGCTGCGAAGTCGTTCAATGTGACTCCACGGAAGAGCGTATAAAATAGCCTCGGTAATAGAGCATGTAGCCGAAACAACGATTGAAAATGTAACGGCGGTTATTAACTCAAACATGTAGTTCCTTCAGGTAAGATATATGAATAGTGATATAATTGCGGCATGCCGGTAGACTGCTTCCGCATTGTATTCTTTGGTGCACTCTTAAGAGACGCTGCCATTGTGGGCGGTGCATGTATTGTCTGAGTTGGCGTATCAGTACACTCGCCGTCCGTCGCTTCTACTTAAAGCACTGCTGTGCTGTGTGCTTTGCTGGTCGCGATTCCTTTTGATTATTATTAACTAACTAATCAGATAGCAATATCTTAACGCTGCAAAAAAAATTACAGTATCATAAAAAAAATTCGAAGGTACCTGCTTCTATCATACTACCGTTATTCAGAATCTGATCTCGGCCTCATTTTCTTGCAAAAAACTCACTGCCGTGCGAAAGAGTCGCGAACGCTACTACCAGTTTAATTGATAACAGAAACGCAGGGAAAAAATAAATGGCGCAGATTAAAAATATACTGCTTGATCGTGACGGTACCGTGATTGTGGACAAACATTACTTATCCGATCCGGAAGGTGTGGAACTTATTCCAGACGGTGGAAGAGCTCTTGCTGCGCTTCAGCAGGCAGAAATGCGTATGTATGTTGTCACAAACCAGTCCGGCATCGGTCGTGGATATTTTACAGAAGATGATCTGCACGCGTGTACTGTTCGACTTGATGAGCTTGCAGAACTGTTTGGTGCCATAATTGAAGATACTGTTTTTTGCCCTCATACACCGGACGAAGAGTGTGATTGCCGTAAGCCGCAGACGGGAATGTGGAATCAACTTAAAGATATGTATGGCTTATTACCGCAAGAATCCGTTATGATTGGCGATAAACAGGCTGATGTTGATTTCGGCAAAAATGCTGGATTAGCAGCATCGATTCTGGTTCTTACCGGTAAAGGCGAGAAAGAGCGCCAGAAATTGGAACTTCCTGAGGTGGATGAAGCAACAGGATATGTGACTGTGTCCACAGAAAACGGCTGGACTCTTGCTGTTGCAAAAGATCTTACAGCAGCAGCCCGCTGGGTTGCTGAAGTGTTGGTACAAGGGGACAAGTAAATGGGCAGAATAGGTATATGGAATACCGCCTTTCTTGGAGACGCCGTCCTTACGCTTCCACTTATTCGAACAGTGAAAGCTGCATTTCCGGATGCTCCGGTTGATTTTTATGTCCGCAAGGGTGTGGAGTCTCTTTTTGTTGCCCAGCCTGAGTTGGACAATGTGTATGCGTACGATAAACGTGGTGCGCAGAAGTCCATATTGTCTGCCATGTCCTATGGCCGTGAACTTGCCAAGAAGGATTATTCATTATGGATTTCAGCTCATACCAGTTTTCGAAGTGGTGTGATAGCACGCTGGACATCCGCCCATACACGTATCGGTTACAACAAGCCTCTGTTTAATAACTGGTTCTACACTACCACAGTGGACAGAAAATTTTCTGAGCTGGAAGAAATTGAACGGCTCATGCAGCTGGTTAAACCACTTGGTATTACAAATATTCTTGATTGGCCTGAAATGGTGCTGCCGCAGACTGCGTATGATGATGCAGATGCCTTCTGGGCAGAGCATGTAAATTCTCCAGTGCTTGGGGTTCACCCAGGCTCTGTTTGGGCAACAAAGCGCTGGCCTGCTGAATACTATGCTGATGTGGTTGCAAAGGCCATTGATGCAGGTGCACAGGTGATGGTTTTTGCCGGTCCTGGTGAAGAGCCGATGGCCCAAGACGTTATTGAAAAAAGCGGTGCCAAGGATTCTGGTCGGATCATCGATTGCTCCGGTACACTTTCTCTTGTTCAGCTTGCTGCCTATCTGAACAAGCTGAACTGTTACGTTACAAACGATTCCGGTCCGATGCATATCGCGTGGGCGCAGCGAACTCCTGTGACCGCCATCTTTGGTCCTACCGTACGCGAGCTGGGCTTTTTCCCTCGGGGCGATGCTTCAACTGTTCTTGAAACAGACATAGCATGCCGTCCATGTGGGCTTCATGGGCCTAAGACATGTCCGAAAGGTCATTTTAACTGTATGCATTCCATTACGCCAGAAATGGTGTGGAACGATGCAAAGAAAAAGCTGTTTGGAAAATAGAATCTATACACCATGACTTTCTTGAATATGCTACACTTCTCTCTATTCCAAGGAGGGTTTTATGACCGTTTGTAGCGAAATGAAGAAAGGCGATGTGTATTACTGTACTTCATGCCACTTAGAAATTAAGATCGAAAAGCCTTGTGCATGCAAGACTGATGGCAGCGTTGAAGAGCGATGTTCAGTGCCGCTGCAGTGTTGTGGCAAGCCGTTAAAAAAGAAATAGGTAACATTGGCTACATCCCAATGTAACGATTGAACGATATAAGAGTAGAGTCTTCGGGTTCTACTCTTTTTTTATGTCATAGGAATAAAAGATAAAAAAAGAGTATGCTTACAGGATAATACAGGAGAGTGTCTGTGAGTATACGTAATCAGATTCTTATTGCGTTTGTGTTGATCTTCTTTGGTTGCTTGCTTGTGAATGTGAGCAGGGCAGCAGATGCAGTTCCGCAAATTCCTGCTGATGCTACCAGTGAACAGGTAGATGCAATCTTAGCAGGAATGAGTGATGAGCAAGTGCGTGCGTTACTTCTTGAAGAGCTTCGTAAGGAGGCCCTAGCTCCTGCTGCAACTCAGGAAAAAAATTTAGCGCAGGTATTTTCTGCAAAGCTCGCACGGGTGCATGAGAGATTTGACTACTTATTTGGTGATGCTGCGCAAGCAGCTGAAGATATACCGGATGTAGTTTTTAAGGCAGTAAGCGGAAGGGGAAAAGTACCGCTGATAGATCTTGCCAAGGGTATAGTTTTGCTGTCCCTAATCTGGATAGGTGTACGTATGTTCTATCGTAGAAAAACCCGTAATCTACGAAACATCATTGAAACAACCCCAAAGGAATGGGGATTCTTCAGGAAAGTACTCCGTCTTTGTATGCGTGCAAGCATTGACCTGTTTGGTATAGTGCTTTCCAGCGTTGTTATTTTGGGAGTCTATCTTTTCTTGTACGAGCAGAGCAGTGAAGCAAAGCCTATAATCCTCTCATGGTTTATTACTGTGTTGCTTGTAGATTTTGTGGGGCTTGTTGCCCGATTTGTACTTGTGCCGAAGGCAGAAGGGCTTCGGTATCTACCGTTGTCAAATGAAACAGCAATGACTGTGTACCAGTGGGTGCTGTGGATTAGTCGTATTGCAGCGTTAGGGTTGCTGATTTCATTTCTCATTCTCTTACAAGGTGAAGCAGAACGCTGGTACCTTCTTTCACTTGCTGTTACCAGCTTCATTGTTGTGTGCGGTATTTCTCTTTTGGTTGTGTGGGAGGCGCGAAACGGGACAGCGGCGCTTCGAAAGAACACCCAGATTGGTTCGCTTCGGTATCAGGTTGCTGGAATATGGCATGTTATGTTGGTCACCTTGTTGTTCTTCGGCTGGTTGTGTTGGCTGGTCGTTTTGATGGTACGTGGCTCTGGTGCAGTTATTCCGGCTGTCGCCACAATCTTGAGTGTCCCAGTATATTGCATTGTAAACTGGCTTGCACAGCAGCTTGTGGACTGCATGAGTGGTGTTGCCCTGAAGACTGGAGGTTGTCAGCCAATAGAGACATCAGAAGGGCAATTTGAAGAAGCAAAAGTTGAGTCAGAACAAGAAACAACCACAGTTAACACTGAAGCAGTAGAACACACTCAGGACTCTTCAGATCAAGTTGTACAAAGTCTGCCAGCTACAACCGCATTGCGATTCTGTAATTTTCTTAAGGTAAGCTTCCGTGTTGGTATTTTTCTACTGATATTCATGGGGTTACTTAATATCTGGGGAGTTCCTGTTCGTGTCGGATTAGACACCGCCGGTTCATTCATCGGTATACTTTTTACCATTGTCGTAGCCTACATTCTTTGGGCGCTTATCAGTGTTGCAATAGAGCGAAAAATTGATGCATATCATGCCAAAGATAACGAGTCCGGCGGCAGTGCCGGAGGAGACCGCTTTGCAACACTGCTTCAGTTGTTCCGCAAATTCCTTTTTGGTTTTCTTGTCGTAGTAGTCTCTCTTATTATTTTATCATCTCTTGGTATCGACATTACACCGCTTCTTGCCGGTGCCAGTGTCTTTGGGCTCGCAATCGGTTTTGGTGCACAGACTCTCGTTAAAGATATTATCTCTGGCATATTCTTCCTGATGGATGATGCGTTCCGAGTGAATGACTACATCCAAGTGGGTAATTCCATGGGGACAGTCGAAGAAATTTCTATACGTGCTCTGAAGTTACGTCATCATCGTGGTTCTCTTTTCACTATTCCATTCGGAACAATTAATTTTGTGACGAACATGTCCCGTGGATTTGCCATCATGAAGCTTGAATATCTTGTTCCGTTCGATACCGATGTGAATAAGATTAAAAAGATCATTAAACGTATCAATAAAGAGGTTCGTGAGGATCCGGATCTGGATGCTCTTTTGTTGGATGACATTAAGTCGCAAGGCGTAAAAGCAATTGAACAATATGGATTGCGCATGCGTGTGAAGTTCATGACGAAGCCGGGCGGACAGTGGAGTATACGTAAGATCGTGTACACTAAAATGCGTCAGATTTTTAAAGAGGAAGGCATTGAGTTTGCTCGGCCTACTGTGGCTGTGCACGTTCCCAAGGGGGAGCAGCTTACTCCGGAGCAGCAGCAGGAGCTTTCAGCAGCTGCGCAAAATATGGCTGACGATGATGCCGCAGCCCAAGCTAAGGGAACAAAGTAGAGTATCTGTTTAGGAATGCCTCCGGCGGCTTAAGAATCTCCAGAAGCCTTTATTAGGCGACGAAAGTATGTTGTTTAATATTTTTACGCGGCTTTAATTAACTGACTTGAATAGAAAAAAGGGCTGTCCTGTGTAGCTAGGATAGCCCTTATTTATTAAGTGAAAGGTAGTGGTGTATAAGCCGTAAGGGGACGTAAGTAACGTGTTGCCCTCGCGAGTAAAAGTTTTTGGAGAGTCCAGAGAAGCCTTTTTACAAAAGTCGTAGCTGTTCTCGAGGAACGAGAGATTACAGATAGCGAAAGTGTAACAAGTTCTCTGGCCGCCGGAGGCAAAAAGAAGAAATCATCAAAGGCCTGGCGGAGGCGTTAGCAAAAAATTATTCATGTTTATGAGCGACGTTGCCACCATGATGCGTGTGGACGTGCGTATGCGGTATGCACTCGGCAGACTTGGTAACACCGTTTTCCACGTTGAGGAAGCTGGTGCATGTTTTGTCGAGAAAATCCCAGTCGTGGGAGATGATGCAGAGCGCAATATCGAGATCTTTCAAGATGCCTATGAGTCGTTCGCGGGTATCTGGATCAAGGTCGTTTGTCGGCTCATCAAGGAGGAGCGCTTTGGGTTGCATTGCCAGTACTGAGGCGAGGGCAACCATCTTTTTTTCGCCGCCTGAGAGTTTGTGGGTAATGCGGTTTTCGAATCCTTGCAGTCCCACGAGAGAAAGCTTTTCTGTGGCGATTTGGAATGCTTGCTCAGGCGTTTTGCCTAGATTAAGGGGGCCGAATGCCACGTCATCTATGACGGTAGGTGAAAAGAGTTGGTCGTCTGAGCGCTGGAAAAGGTATCCGATCTCAGCGCGCAGTGTGCGAAAATCTTTTTCAGCTTTGAGCTGTTTGCCTGTGTAGGTGATGGTGCCTTTGTTTGGCGTGAGAATACCCATTGCTGCAAGAAAAAGTGTTGTTTTACCACTGCCGTTGTGTCCGAGCACACCGAGTCGAGAACTGGAGAATAACTCAAGGCTTGCACCGGTGAGTGCAGGTGCGGTGGTTCCAGCGTAAGTGTAGTGGATGTCGGTAAGGGAAAGCAATGGGGTGCTCATTACAATAACTCCGTAAGATGGAAAAAATCGGCAGCGAGTAGGGCTGTGCCGATAAGTATAATGCAGGCGGTAACGGCTGTGTCTGTGGAGGTTTTCTGCGTGCTGTGCAGAGAATGGAATGTGCCATTGAAACCGCGAAGCTTCATAGCGTTAGAAACACGCTCGGCTCTGTCGTGGCTCTTTACCAGCACCATTGCAATAAGGTTTGCGTAGGTTTTGTAAGTATGACTGTTGGTAGTTGGAACAAATCCACGTAGCGTTGCGGCGGTGGATAACCGTTTGTATTCTTCCTGAATGACGTGAATGTAACGCCATGTGAAGAGGAAAAGCAGGCTGAGTTTTTGTGGAACACGAAGTTTTGCGAACCCTGCGCCTATGTCGGTTATGTTGGATGTTGCAAGCAGTGCAATAAATGCTGTGATGATTGCGTTTGATTTTAGCGTGATAAGCAGCGTCAAATCAACGCCTTCTTTGGTTATGGTGAAGCCGCCCCAAGAGTAGATTGGCGTTCCTGTGGTTGAAACAGGTAGGGTGAGCCAGAGAAAAGCGATGAATGCATTGATGAACAGAAGACGTCTGCAAAGAGTTTTAACGGGCAATTGCGCAATGCAAAGCAGGGCGATACCTACGATTAGTGCTGCACAGGCTGTTGGAATAGTCGTGAGCAACGCAGTGCAGATTGAAAAAAATGTCGCAGCAGTAATTTTAGCTGCTGCGTCCATTGAATGAAAAGGGCTTGTGCCTTCAGCAAAAGATTCAAGAGCCATATGTTACTCTGTTACGCTTGGTGAAGTCTGCGTAGCAATGCCGGGATTCGGCACAGCAATTTTGAAATCGAAAATTTGTGGCGCCACTTTTGCTAAAAAACCGACAACAATAGCTGTAATCAGTCCTTCAATGATCATAACTGGTACACTGGAAAGCAGTAATATTTTTGCGGAGTTCAGGAAATTGTCACCACCAAGGGCAAGAGTTCCCGATGTCAGTACTGCGGAAAGGGCCACTGCTGACATGCCGCATAAAAAGGCTGCCATTCGCAGGGAGAAGGTTCCTCTGCTGAGCATGGGACGGAAAACGTAGAAACATATGACAGGTGAAAGTGCCATGTTCAGCGTGTTCACACCAAGTGTAGTGAGGCCACCAAATTGGAACAGGATTGCTTGAAGGGTCAGGGCAACTAGTATTGCTGGGAAAGCTACCCAACCGAGCATCAGACCAAGAAGTCCGTTCAGAATAAGATGACCGGAAACCGGCCCGATAGGTATGTGGATAAGCGATGCAACAAAGAAAGCGGCTGAAAGGATAGCAGTAGTCATGATGCGATCATAATTAAGCTTTTTCAGCCCGATACAAACTCCCGCTGCTGTTAATGCAGCGCTGGAAGCTAAAATGACTGGAGGAAGAACACCTTCGGCAATATGCATAATATGTATCCAATGGTATGAGTGATTGGCGCGATGGATTACCGATACCATTCGTGGAAGGTTATCGTCAACGTGTTACGAATTTAAAAAAATGACACGCTTAGTCGGCTTGCTGACAGACTTGGCTGGGAGACTGTGGGTGGAAACTGCTTTTGCAGGTAGAATAGGGCGATGCTATTTATTGTGTAAGGTAATTATTGGGCGGTAAGTTTGTTAAGATTGTTACATCTCTGCCTGACTGTTATTAATAAAAAGCCCCCTGCGGTGTGCAGGGGGCTTTCGTTATGCGGTTTAAATGAAGATAAAGGTTACAAGGATAAATACTGGTATGAGAATGCCGAATGACCAGAGCATGTAGCCAAAGAAGCTAGGCATTTTTATGCCCTGATCTTCAGCAATCGCACGAACCATAAAGTTTGGTGCGTTACCGATGTATGTGTTGGCTCCCATGAATACAGCACCGGCTGAGATAGCGAGCAAGGTGCTTGCCATATCAGACATAAGGTGTACTGCGTCACCACCGGCTGTGTTGAAGAACACGAGGTAGGTTGGTGCGTTGTCGAGGAAGGAAGAAAGAATACCGGTAAGCCAGAAGTACATGATGTCAACCGGCTGGCCATTAGCATTTGAAACAAGGTTGATGATCGGTGCAAGAGCGCCGTCTGTTCCTGCTTTCAGAATAGCGATTGCCGGAATCATGGATAGGAAGATACCGATAAATAGCTTTCCAACTTCAAGAATCGGGAACCAGTTAAAGTCGTTTCGTCTGCGGCTTTCATCAGAGGTCAGCTTCAGGGAGAGACCGGTAATGATGAGAAGGAGCATGTCACGAACAACGTTCTGCAACTCAACATGTACGTGGTAGATGTTGAATTCAATATTTGGCTTCCATGTACCCGACAGCAGTACAGATCCGATAACACCAAGAAGGAGAAGAAGGTTTATCTTGCCTTCCAGACCGAGTTTCTCGGTATTGGAAGCATCCAGACCTTCAGGGGCAGGACGACCTTCTTTGTTATAGAGGTAGGTGTCTAAGAAGAAGTACACAACTGTCAGGATAGCTATACAGAATAGCATTGGTAACAGCATATGGGTTGTAGTCCAGAAGAAGGACACACCCTGCAGGAAGCCAAGGAAGAGCGGTGGGTCACCTAATGGAGTCAGGGAGCCACCGATGTTTGCCACAAGGAAAATGAAGAACACTACGGAGTGCACCTTGAACTTTCGGTGTGCATTTGCACGAAGCAACGGGCGGATAAGCAGCATAGCTGCGCCGGTCGTTCCCATCCAGCTCGCCAGTGCTGTACCGATAACAAGGATTAAGGTGTTCACAATAGGGGTACCCACCAAAGTACCAGTTAGACGTACGCCGCCAGCCACTGTGAACAGCGCTAATAAAAGAATAATAAATGGGAAATATTCTAATAAAAGGGCATGTAATGTTTCATAAAGGGCAAGAGAGAAACCGAATTTAATTGTGAATGGAATGAGAAAACAAAGAGCCCAGAATAAAGAGATCTTACCAAAGTGACTGTGCCAGAAGTGTGGCGCAGCCAACGGAAATACTGCGATAGAAAGCAGCATGCAGACAAATGGCAGAACCCATATGCCGGAGAGGGCGGCACCATCAAGATGTGGTGCGCCAGCTGAGGCCGCAAACGCAGCGCATGGCAGCAGAAGCGTTGCGAAAACTGTAAGCAATTTAGCAAACAGTAAGTTAGGCTTACCTGTCAACATAAACTCAAACTCCTTTTATCAATTCCAGCGTTGTGTAAGACACAATTAGCATACAGGCATACTATGGTTATTAAGAAGGCGTCAACGAATTCTCGAAGTTAGTAACTACTTCTAAAAGTAGATCTTTTGCTCTGATAATAAGATGAATGTGATATTTCTCTCAAAAAAAGTTGGGCAGCGAAGTTGATTGTCGAATTTATGTCCAGAGAGCAGGGTGGGGAGAAGGATTACACGTATGCATGCGGTGTTTTGGTGTGAGCGCAGGTAGTAAGCTGTCTTCTATCGTTCTGAAGTTAGGCAAAAAAAAGCCCCCGTGCTGAGCACGGGGGCAATACAATCATTCAAACCTAAATCTATGCGATGAAGACGTAGGTGATGAGAACGAATAATGGGATGAGAATACCGAAGGACCATGCCATGTAGCCAAAGAAGCTAGGCATTTTTACGCCCTGGTCTTCTGCAATGGAACGAACCATGAAGTTAGGTGCGTTACCAATGTAGGTGTTAGCACCCATGAATACAGCACCAGCGGAGATAGCAAGAAGAGTGCTTGCCATGTCGCCCATGAGGTGAACTGCATCGCCACCAGCAGTGTTAAAGAACACGAGGTAGGTAGGTGCGTTGTCCAGGAAGGAGGAAAGGAGACCGGTGAGCCAGAAGTACATGGTATTAACAGGTTCGCCGTTGTGGGAAACCATGTTGATAACAGAAGCAAGGGCACCGTTCTCGCCAGCTTTCAGGATAGCGATAGCTGGGATCATGGACAGGAAGATACCGATGAAGAGTTTACCAACCTCGAGGATTGGGAACCAGTTAAAGTCGTTGAGACGGCGGCACTCGTCGTCGGTAAGTTTAAGAGAAAGACCGGTGATGATAAGAAGAATGATGTCACGAACAACGTTCTGCAGTTCAACATGAACATGGTATACGTTGAAGCTTACATGCGGGTTCCACATACCGGACAAGAGTACTGCACCGATTACGCCGAGGAGAAGCAGGAGGTTAACTTTGCCGTCGAGGCCAAGTTTAGCTTCAGAACCGCAGCCGTAGATCTGACGACCATTTTCGAAGCGACAACGACCAGGAGCTGCTGGTGCTTCGTCACAACAGTTGGTAGGTGGTACAGGTTTACCTTCTTTAGCAAAGAGTACGGTATCAACGCCGAAGTAAAGAGCAAGAAGGATAGTAGCTGCAAACACCATGAGTGGCAGCATGTGAGAGGTGGTCCAGAAGAAGGAAACACCTTTCAGGAAGCCGAGGAAGAGTGGTGGGTCACCAAGTGGAGTGAGGGAACCACCGATGTTTGCAACAAGGAAAATGAAGAATACAACAGTGTGTACTTTGTATTTACGGTGAGCGTTAGCACGGAGAAGCGGACGGATAAGGAGCATTGCTGCACCAGTAGTACCCATCCAGCTAGCGAGAGCTGTACCGATGAGAAGCATCACGGTGTTCACAATAGGTGTACCAACAAGGTTACCTTTAAGACGAACGCCGCCAGCTACGGTAAACAGAGCCAGAAGCAGAATGATGAACGGGAAGTATTCGAGAAGAAGAGCGTGCAATGCTTCGTAAAGAGCAAGGGAGAATCCGTATGCCATAGTAAATGGCACGAGGAAACAGAGCGCCCAGAATACAGAAATTTTACCAAAGTTGTTGTGCCAGAAGTGTGGCGCAGCAATCGGACCGATTGCAATAGAAAGCAACATACATGCGAATGGAATTACCCACAGCGCAGAAAGGGATGCACCATCAAGGTGCGGAGCGCCTGCAGAAGCGGACGCGAATGCCATAGCAGGCAGCAACAATCCTGCTAAGGCAAAGCTAAGACTTTTAATAGCTTTGGATTTCAAAAAGGTAAACACAGCGTAAGACTCCTTCATACAAGTTGTGTATCAACAGATACAAAGCGAGATATACCAGTAGGAATGGACAATAAAACAAAGACAACTATTGCCATTTCTCCATTGCATGTGTGGGTGCATCTGGTTTTTGGTATATTCACGAACTTCTTGGATTAAACTAGAAGACAAGTCGCTCTTTTACTCGTACACAATGCACATTTCAATAGATTAGGTGTAAAAAAATATAATTTGCAGCGAGTTAGTCTTTTTTACTTTGAAAATCATTTGGTTAGACTTTCAAAGCTTCTCGCGAAAAATTATATATCTAACCAAGTTCAGCGCGACTATGCATTGCGTGACAAGAGCTGTAAAAGCCTGTACACCCAATTCGCGCAACATTACAAGAAAGAAAATCAGTTTCATGCCAATATACACTTTGGGATGACTCATTTTTGGAACTTTCTGTGTAAGGCATCTCAGCTGTTGGTGCGCATGTTTTTTATGAATTATGGCTTGCCCTGATGGCTTAAATTCCGTGCTTCATCAGGTAATGGCTCTTAATACAACGACAAACCTGTTGCCGGTTTTGTCCGGTAAATTTGACAGGATATATGGTGTGCAGATGACAAAAGAAAGAACTCCAGAAAGAACTGCTAAACTCGAACGAGTGTTAAAACTTCGTCAGAAAGATCTGACTCTTGTAATGGCGAACGTACACGATCCACATAACGTTTCC
Source organism: Halodesulfovibrio marinisediminis DSM 17456 (assembly GCF_900129975.1). Lineage (NCBI taxonomy): Bacteria > Pseudomonadati > Thermodesulfobacteriota > Desulfovibrionia > Desulfovibrionales > Desulfovibrionaceae > Halodesulfovibrio > Halodesulfovibrio marinisediminis. The sequence goes on along the minus strand of NZ_FSRG01000006.1, from coordinate 373,355 downwards.
GCTATCTTGCGTAGCTGTGACGCATTTGGGGTACCAAAAGTTCACCTTTACTACACAGATACCCCATTCCCGAAACTCGGGAACAAATCTTCTGCGTCTGCACGTAAATGGGTAGATACAGAACGTCACGACAACACTGACGATCTTATGAAGTCCCTGCGTGCCCAAGGCATGAAAGTTCTCGCTACAAGCTGCTCCCCGAACGCAAAGCCGCTTCGTGACTACGACCTCTCTGAGCCAACTGCAATTATCATGGGTAATGAGCATCGCGGAACCGATCCTGAGCTTGTAGAAGTTGCAGACGGTGAAGTTTACATCCCGATGTTCGGTATGATTCAGAGTTTCAACGTATCCGTAGCAGCAGCTGTAATCCTCTCTGAGGCTTCCCGTCAGCGTCAGCTTTCCGGTAAGTATGATCAGCCAACCTACACTGAAGAAGAGTACAAAGCTGTTCTTGAAGATTGGCTCGAGCGATAGCTTTTGTTTAGCCTCCGGTGAGTACGTTGTTTAGGCTCCGGCGGCTTAAGAACCTCTTGCAAGAGGTTCTTAAGAATTTCCAGAAACTTTTAATAGCGAGCTAAGCACGTTGCTTGTGTAATTTGCGGCTTACGCTCTACTACCTTTCGTAAAAATATAAAAGGGCTGTCCTATTTTGATAGGACAGCCCTTTTTTTGTTTCGTGAAAGGTCGTGGTGTATAAGCCGCGAGGTTTTGTAAATAACGGGCTGTTTTCGCAAGTGAAAGTTTTTGGAGAGTCCAGAGAAGCCTTTTTTCAAAAAGGTTCTCTGGCCGCCGGAGGCAAGCCCCGCAGTGTCGCTGAAGGCAAAAATAAAAATAAAGCTAGTGGTTAGAGCAGTCCTAAGTCCTTAAGCCAACCTTCGTAGAGCTCTTGAAGCTCTTTTTCTTTGGCTTTGCGTGCCCAGTTGGCGAGTCCTGCTGCTTTTTTGGTAAGTGCGCTGATATCTTCAAGCTGGTTGTCGATATGCCCGAGCTTGTCGTTCGCCATCTGAAGCAGACTCTCATTCTGTGCGGCTTCTGCCACGGCTGCAAGCTTGCGGTAAAGCGGCAGCATCGGGAAGAAGAACGTTTGCAGCAGCCTGATGCCGCATGCTTCTTCAAATTTACCTGTCGATTCGAGGTAGGCTGCGAGCTGTACATACCCTGTTTGCCAGAGAGGTTCCTCAATGATGAGCGCCAGACAGGTTGACGGGTCTGGTGACTGCATCATCTGTTCGTTCAGTTCCTGCTCTCGTTCTGGTGTAAGAGTCATGTAGCTTTCCAGCCACGGTGAAATTGTGAAAACGTAGCCTTCTTTTTTTGCAATGAGGTGCTTGTCGGGCCCGAAACAGCCTTTGCAGCGGTCATTCAGGCGCATTGTGTCTATGCTGAGATCATCTTCAAGAATGGACTCGTTTTTATCTGGCTCCAGCAGCGTGGACTGCGGGATGAGTTCAATGGTCTGTTCGTTGTTGCGTACTGCACAGCAGAGATCGAGTACTTCCATACCGGTTTTGTACTTGGTGTCGAATTGACCGATCTCTTTGAAGGTTTCTGCACGCATGAACATGCCGTTTACAGGTACCGCTTGGAATGAGCGTTGTTTGGTTACGGCTGGGTGCGTTGCAGGGAATGATGCAAAAAGTGGCTGTGGTCGTAGAGATGGAGTAAAAGTTGTTCCGCAGTTTTGTACTCGTCCGGACTGAGGGCAAATGAGCAGTGGTGCTGCAATGCCGGTGGACGAATTGTCTGAGAGATGTTGAAGCAGCGGGCTGATGCTTTCTGCTGTAATTTGTGTTCCTGCTTCGAGGAAAAGCAGATAACCGCCTTTTGCGTTGTCTGCAGCAAGGTTGAATGCGCGTGCTCTGCTGATAGGCGCAGTGAGTTCGAGCGCAGCAGGGCGTACTGGAAGCAACGGTGCTACTTCTTCAATAAGCGCTGAGATGGCAGGAGTTGCTTCACTGTCAGCAGTGATGAGAATTTCGCATTCGAGGTCTTTCGGCAGATTCGTGAATGAGGCAAGAGTCAGGGCAACAGCTTCGGTTGAGCTGATGCTTGAAACAAGTATGGATAGTGTGGTTGTCGTCATAGTATGCATTCTGTAGTGTCTTGAATGTGTATTCAATCGGGCGTTGCCATATGTAATGATACAATCTGTAAGCAAGGCTAAGATAGAAGGCGACAGGTTAGCTGGTACGTTGTGCTGCGTGAAAAGTGTTTTTGCAGCAGGCCTTATGGTGATAGCGTCTAGACTGTTTGATGGTGGCTGAAGCGTGTGCCCGATTGTTGAAATAGTGTCTTTCTCTTAAACGTATCTGGAAAAACAGGCAACTCTAGGACTGTGGCTGTAGGGCGATGTTTTATAGAAAGAAAAAAAATAGGAGGTGGTTGATACAGTTTTTTCGAGAATTGATACACGTTGAGACGCAAAATGTGTCTCAGGTTGTGGGAGTTTGCATCTTGCTCACGACTCATATATATCGTGTTCCATCTTAAGAACTGATACTGATTTTTTCATAAAAAATATCGGAAAATCAATGAGTAAGATCAACTTCGTACAAAAAGCTTTTAGTTGGCTGAAGCCAGCGATGCTTTCTTGCGGGGTAATTGAAAGGGTGCAGGGCGCAAGCCTTGTTTTTGTCTGGTAATATTATGCGGACGGAACGTGTAATTTTGCCGGATTTTTTATTTGTAGCTGCACGAAGAGTGCAGGAGAATCATGAGTATTTTTAACCGCAAGTCAGAGGTGCTTATTACATGCCCACGTGGGGCTGCACCTATTTTGGCTGAAGAAATTAAACAACTTAACTTCCCTGTAAAAAAAGAACATACTGCTGCTGTTGAGACATACACAACTATGGCAGGCTGTATGCGTTTGAACCTGCACTTGCGCACTGCGCACCGTGTTCAGTTTCAGCTTGCATCTTTCAGGGCATACAATGCCGACGATGTATATAAGTACATTCGTGAATACATCGACTGGGACGAAATCATTGCGCCCGACGGCTACCTTTCTATCTCTTCTTTTGTGCAGAACGACTCCATTCGTGATACTCGTTATGCCAACGTTCGCGTAAAAGATGCTATTTGTGACTTCATGCGCGATAAGCATGGTCGCAGGCCGGATTCCGGTCCTGAGCAGACAGGTACAGTCTTGTTTCTGCATTGGGTTCAGAACCGGTGTAAACTGTATCTTGATACTTCCGGCGAACCTCTTAACCGTCGCGGTTACCGTAAACTTCCTTGGAAAGCTCCAATGTCCGAACCTCTTGGCGCAGCAGCTCTGCTTGCCAGTGGCTGGGATGCTAAGAGCAATGTAGTAAACCCGATGTGTGGTAGTGGTACTCTTGCTATCGAGGCTGCACTTATCGGGCTAAACAGCGCGCCGGGGCTTATGCGTGAAAACTACGGTTTTATGCACCTTCCAGATTATGATCAGGCTCGCTGGGACAAGCTTCTCGACGAAGCTGAAGCTGCTGAAAACGGCGAACTGAATTTCAGAATTATCGCAACAGATAAGAGTGCAGAAGCTATTGAAGCTGCTAAAAAGAACGCTGCTGCTGCGGGAGTTGACCGCTACATCGAATTTGATGTGTGCGATTTCCGTGAGACAGAAGTTCCCGAAGGCGGCGGAATTGTAATTATGAACCCTGAATACGGCGAACGCCTTGGTGATGTTCGCTTCCTTGGCGAAGTGTATCAGGCAATTGGCGACTTCTTTAAGAAGAAGTGTCAGGGCTACAACGGGTTTATTTTTACAGGTAACTTGGACTTAGCAAAACAGGTTGGCTTACGCACCTTTAAGCGTCTTACATTCTTTAGTGCAAAGATTGAATGTAAGCTGCTGGGTTACCAGTTGTACTCTGGTTCCAAAAAGGCAAATAAGCTTAGCTAATTATGCATTAGGTTGTATGTCTGGAAGGAGAGAGGACTCATACATCCTCTTTCCTTTCAGAAAAAATATGTTACCGAAATACTTCCACTTTAAATACATATTGGATTACTACAGTGTCTGACTCCAACCGTTATTCTAAAGTTACTCCTGTATCTTGGGAGTTGTTGCAACGGGATGCCAAGCAGCTTGCTTGGGATTTATTGAAAAAAGGTGACTGGAAGGGCATTTACGCTGTTACGCGTGGAGGCTTGGTTCCGGCTGCTATCCTTGCAAGGGAAATGGAAATTTACCAGATCGAAACCATCTGTCTCAACAGCTACAGCTGGAAAAATCAGGGTGAGATGAATATCCTGAAGGACGTTGATGGAGACGGCGAAGGCTGGCTGATTATTGACGATCTGGTGGACACTGGCGGAACAGCACGAGTTGTGCGTGACATGCTGCCTAAAGCCCACTTTGCAACCTTGTATGCAAAGCCGGAAGGCAAGCCGCTTGTTGACACATACATCAGAGAATACTCTCAGGATACCTGGATCTTATTCCCTTGGGATTCTGAGGTGCAGTTTACAGAGCCACTCGCTAAGCGGGTAAGTGATAATAAATAGGTTGTTGTTCTGGTTGTTGCAGGGGATTCTGCAACTCCATTTTACCATTCGGGATTGATGTTTCATGGGAGGAAACAATGCGTAAATTAGTAGGTATTGCAATGCTTGCAGCTATGGTTGTTGTTGCCGGTTTCGGTGCAACTGTAGCACAGGCGAAAGATTTGAAAGTTGGCTTCGTGTACGTATCTCCGATCGGTGACGCTGGTTACTCTTACGCTCACGACCTTGGTCGTCAGGCTGTTGCTAAAATGGACGGCGTAAAAACTTTTTATGTTGAATCCGTACCTGAAGGTGCTGATGCAACCCGTGTTATCAACAACATGGCTCGTAAAGGGTATGATGTAATTTTCGGTACCAGCTTTGGTTACATGGACCCAATGCTCAAGGTCGCAAAGAAATTTCCTAATATCACATTTATGCATTGTTCCGGTTACAAAACCGCACCGAACATGTCTGCATACTTTGGTCGTATTTACCAGTCCCGTTACCTCGCAGGTCTTGTAGCTGGTTCCATGACCAAATCCAACATCATCGGCTACGTTGGCGCGTTCCCGATTCCAGAAGTAAAACGCGGCATTAACGCATTTACTCTTGGTGTTCGTGCTGTGAACCCAAATGCAAAAGTACACGTAGTATGGACTAAAACCTGGTACGACCCAGCAACCGAGAAAGAAGCTGCTAAGTCTCTTATCGACATCGGTTCCGACGTTATTGCTCAGCATCAGGATTCCCCTGGTCCTCAGGAAGCAGCACAGGAAGCTGGCATCTACTCCATCGGTTATAACTCTGACATGTCTGAGTTTGCGCCAAAAGCACACCTTACTTCTGTAGTATGGAACTGGAGTGCATTCTACCCTGTAGTTATTGAAAAAGTTCAGAAAGGTGAATGGAAAGCTGACAACTACTGGTGGGGTCTCTCCGAAGGTGTAGTTGATCTCGCACCATTCGGTGATATGGTTCCACAGGATGTACAGGCTATGGTTAACGCTCGCAAAGCGGAAATCAAAAACGGTACATTCAAGGTGTTTGCAGGCCCTATCAAAGATCAGTCTGGTACTATCCGTGTTGCAAAAGGTGAAGTAGCTTCCGACGCAATGCTTACTGGTATGGATTGGTTTGTTGAAGGCGTTGAGGGCTCTAACCAGTAGCCGTTGGGCTAATCTGGAGTATCTTAGCTTATGCTAGGTTTTACTATTGAAAAACGTCAGGAGCCCCTTAAGTGGGGCTCCTTTTTTATCTTTCTGGTTGCGTTGGTATTCTCCCTTGGCGTAAGCGGGCTGTTGCTGGCTATTCAGGGAAAACCACCGTTAGAAGCAATGTACCTGTTATGGGACGGAGCCTTTGCACATGACTGGGCACTTGAGGATACTGTTCTCAAAGCTATCCCTATTTTCCTCTGTTCCTTAGGGGTTGCAGTTTGCTTCCGTATGCAGATTTGGAATATCGGCGCAGAAGGGCAGTATGCTCTTGGTGCTGTCGGGGCAACTTGGGTTGTGCTGAGTATGCCGGATGCACCTATGTGGGCACTGTTGCCGCTTATGTTCCTTGCTGCGGCAGTGCTTGGCGGTCTCTGGGCGATTATTCCGGCTCTGCTGCGTGAAAAGATGGGACTCAACGAAATTATTTCGACTCTGATGTTTAACTACATCGGTATCCTGTTCTTAGAGTTTCTTGTCTACGGCGCATGGAAGGATCCAGCAAGTTTCGGCTTCCCGATGACCATTATGTTCCCTGACACAGCAATTATCGGCGAGTTCTTTGGCCGAATCCATTGGGGCATTCTTGTCTGTGCGGGCGCTGCGGCTGCATTAACCGTATTTTTAAAACATACCCGCCTTGGCTTTGAAATCATGGTTAGCGGTGAGAACCCTCGTGCAGCCCGTTATGCGCGTATGCCATACAGCGCTCTTGTTGTGCTGGTAATGGGCATATGCGGCGCGCTGGCAGGCTGGGCAGGGCTGATTGAAACATCTGCAACGCTTAACCGTCTTCAGCCGACGATTATGGTGGGCTACGGTTTCACCGCAATCGTTGTTGCATGGCTTGCACGTCTGCGTATTACCTCCATTGCAGGGTACTCCATTCTTTTGGCGGGCCTGCGTGTAGGTGTAGAAAACTTACAGCTTGAATTGCAGGTGCCAGCTTCATTTACCGGCATCATGCAGGGACTTATTCTGTTAAGCGTGTTGGCTGGGCAGTTCTTTAACTGGTACTCATTCCAGAGAAGCAAGCGAGGATAATCGTGGGCTTAGAACTTATTATTCCTATTCTGGCTGCGACTATTCAGTCCGGTACTCCAATTCTGTATGCAACTCTCGGTGAGATGCTGACAGAGCGTTCCGGCGTGTTGAACCTTGGTGTTGAAGGTATGATGATCTTCGGCGCATTTTTTGCGTTTTTAGTTTCACATTATACCGGCAACCCGTGGCTCGCATTTGCCTGTGCCGGTATTCTTGCCGGATTCTTCGGGCTTGCACATGCCATTGTTTGTCTTGTTTTCCAAGGCAATCAGGTTGTATCCGGCCTTGCTCTTACCATCCTTGGTGTCGGTCTGGCAGACTTCCTCGGCACAGCATACGTGGGCATGTCTGCAGCGGGCTTTTCACCGTTCGATTTTCCAGTACTGGCGTCTGTTCCTGTAATTGGCGATATCTTCTTTAAGCAGGATGCGCTGGTATATCTGTCCTACTTGCTGCCGTTCTTGTTCTGGTTCTTTATGACCAGAACCCGCTGGGGGCTTGCTCTTGGTGCAGCCGGTGAGAACCCTGCCGCATGTTTTGCCGCAGGTCTTAACCCTGTAAAACTGCGCTGGGCCGGTATCTATTTTGGCGGTGTCCTGTGTGGCCTTGGCGGTGCGTATCTGTCTCTTGCCTACACCCATTTGTGGACAAACAATATGACAGCAGGACGTGGCTGGATTGCGGTAGCATTGGTTATTTTTGCATTCTGGCGTCCGGGACGCGCAATGTTCGGCGCGTATCTATTTGGTGGGATTATGGCATTCCAGATGCGTTTGCAGGCCGTTGGTGCGACACTGCCGTCTTCGCTGCTGCTTATGCTTCCATACGCATTGACAGTTATTGTTCTTCTATTTTCATCAGCGCGAGGCAAGGGACGTCAGGCTCCTGCTGCTCTCGGCGTGAATATTGAGCCGGGAGAATAGCCGTGGCTGAATACGTCAATAAACGAACCAATCGTGGCGCATTTGAAGGTGAGGCACCGTTTGTTCGTCTGAAAAGAATTAGCAAACACTTTGGTAAGGTGCGTGCTAACCACGAAATCACTCTCGATATTCGCCCGGGTATGATTAAAGCATTGCTTGGTGAGAACGGCGCGGGTAAATCTACCCTTATGTCCATTCTCTCCGGCAGATTCCAGCAGACTTCCGGTGATATTCTGGTAGACGGCAAACTCACAATGTTTACCTCTCCGAAAGATGCGATTAAAGCAGGCATCGGTATGGTGTATCAGCATTTTATGCTGGTAGAATCCATGACGGTTGCTCAGAACGTTCTGCTTGGTCAGGAAAAAGCGTTTCTTGTCAGCCCGAAAGCGCAGGAAAAAGAAGTTGCGGATCTGGCAGAGCAATACGGTCTGCCGATTGATCCTTCTGCCGTTGTTTCTTCCCTGTCCATGGGGGAAAAGCAGCGTGTGGAAATTCTCAAGCTGTTGTATCGCGACAGCCGCGTACTGATTCTTGATGAACCGACAGCCGTTCTTACTCCGACTGAGACTGAGCAGCTTTTTGAAGCTATGTGGCGCATGGCAGACCAAGGTAAATCTCTCGTCTTTATTTCCCATAAACTCAAAGAAGTTATGGCAGTAGCAGACGAAATTGCAATTCTCCGTAAGGGTGAAATTGTAGACGAATTTAAAGGATCCGACGTTCCGAACGAAACTGTGCTTGCTAACCGCATGGTTGGTCGTGACGTTGAGCTTTCTCTTGATGCGAAGCCTGTTGAGCTTGGCTCCACCGTTTTGGATGTCCAGGGGCTTGATGGCGACGGCCTTGAAGAAATCATGCTTTCCGTTAAGAAAGGTGAGATTGTCGCAATTGCCGGTGTTGCAGGTAACGGGCAGAAGGAGCTTGTAGAAGTCGTCTGTGGTCTCCGTAAGCCGGTACGTGGCGAAGTAGCAATCCTCGGTCTTGAATGGCACGACTTCTACCCGCGTCCTCCAAGAAAAGGACGCTCTCTCGCGTACATTCCGGAAGATCGCCAAGGTCTCGCAACCTGTAAGTATGTTGACCTTGTAGACAACTTCCTGCTGACAACGCGTCACTCGTTCACAACAGGACCGTTCCTGAACCGTTGTAAAGCTGTTGATACAACTATCGATATTGTAGAGCAGTTTAACGTACAGCCTGGTCACATCGATGCAGACGCACGAGCTCTTTCCGGCGGTAACCTGCAGAAGCTCGTTATCGGTCGAGAGTTCTTCCGTCAGCCTGACATCATCGTTGCAGAAAACCCGACACAGGGGCTCGATATTTCCGCAACCGAGGAAGTATGGCAGCGTCTGTTGGAAGTTAGAAATCGTGCCGGTATTCTGCTCATTACATCAGAGCTGAACGAGGCATTGCAACTCGCAGACCGCATCGCAGTAATGTATCGTGGACGCATTATCGATCAGTTCCCGAAATCGGATACCAAGAAGGTTGAAGCAATCGGGCTTATGATGGCAGGTGTTACACCTGAATAAGTGCTACTCGGAAGAGATTATAATCTGCAATATAAAAAAGGATGGAGTGATTTCACTCCATCCTTTTTTTATGTTGTAACTAAGCTGGTAAGATTCGTTTAGTTCATTAATACAGGCAAGGAAGTGTTTTTGAGTGCAATACCTCCAAGGTTAATTGTCCACGGGAAGAGGATATCATGCGATAACGATTTCCCGATTTGTTGTTTCAAGGCCTCAACATACCGTGGGTTATGGATCGCATATTTGTCAGAGTACCAGATGATTAGCGGCACATTTCGTTGTTCAGGCCTTTTTTTATTGCCGTGCATGAATATGCCGTCTTCTCCAAGCGATTCACCGTGATCTGATGAATAGATAACAAGTGCATTTTTATCTCTGACCAAGTCATATAAATTGGCTAAAAATGCGTCTGTAGCAAGGATACTATTATCGTATGCGTTAATGACAGTGTTTAGATTTTCGTAGTTGCTGTATTTGTCCGGAGTAAATTTCCGATATTTTTCTGAGTACTTTGTATGGTAATTAAAGTGACTTCCACGGGTATGTATAACAATGGTTCGATTACCATCAATGTTGGAAAGTACCCTCTTAACTACAGGGAGCATCATTTCATCCCTGAATGTAGAGTAGTCAGCAGTAGTAAAATCGTTTCGAAAAATAGTTTGCTGCGCATTTCCCATAATGCGAGTTGTTGGCATGTCACTACTATAGACAGCCCTGCTGTTTGCTGAGATCCACGCTGTGGCGAATCCGTGCTTAACGAATAAATCAAGAAATGAGTTTGTTGTGATTTTCGGATGTGCAGAAGTTGCCGGAGTAAGCATTGCCGGAACAGAAATTCTTGTAAGGGCAGCAAATGAACGGATTGCACCATAGGTAATGACATTTTTTTCTTTGATAAGGTGCGGAGTTGTCTCTCTGGAATATCCATTGATCTGGAAATGATCGGCTCGTGCGGATTCTCCAATAACAAAGATAACTGTGAGTGGCTCGGTTTGCTGTGGGGTAATGAGTTCAGAATCGAGTGAGGCAGAACTCTTAGGTTTTGGTCTAGTTTTGTATTGAACCCAGCGAATGGAAAAGTTGGCTACAGAATCGATGACGCAAAACGGAAAGGCATATTTTGTTGCAATGGATGGGCGCAGCTGTACGGCTATAGGATGCTTGTTGCATTTAGATAAGGCGACGTTAATTGGAATAAGGAGTAAGAGTAGTAGAATCGGCCACTTAAGTTTGGGGGGCTGAGTGCATCGTTTGATGGCAGCATATGCAGAAATGGAGAGAAGCAGAGCAATAACGATAGATAGAACAAACTGTGGGGTGAGGGTTTCGCTTGCTTCACCTACTGTTGTTTCAATTAAGAGAAATAACAGGTTGTCGCTAATTTTAATGTTGAGGAAGTTGTAAAGATAGGCACCGACCGTGCTTAAAAAGAGCAGAACAGGGATTACGATTATTGCTATTTTCTTGATTCTAAGGGCAATGGCAAAAATACTGTAGTGAAAAAGGACTAAGTACGTAAACGCGAATAGAGCGTATGTAGGACTAAGTTGTGATAACGGCAGGTACATCATTCCTGCAAAGGCAAGAGAGAGCAACAAGAGGGTGATATTCGTTTTTGGAAATGCCATTTAGTATTCCTGAAGTTTTGTATAAAAATGAAAAAAATTATTTTTCATATATAGGTCAGAGGGTTAATAAAGTATTAACGCCTGATTGGCTAGAGGGTTTAGTACGAATAATTAGGTGATGTAACGAAGCGTAAAGAAGCGTAAAGAAGGGGGGGCGGTCGTTATGAGCATGGCTGCTTCATTGATTTATTAACTTCTTGAGTAGACCGCTTTTTCCGTCGAATCACAGCATGGGTACTGACTGACTTAAATATTTTTGAAGACATTTTTGATATTAATTAGTCGTATTTCATAAAGAAAGCCCATACACCAGGGTGGGTGTATGGGCTTTGTAGTTGTGTGATGCGATTATGATGGATTCACTGCATGGACTGGTTTGCAAAACTCAACAAGGTGTCCGCTAGGGTCTTTAACCATGGCTGATTCAAAGTTCCACGGTTTAACTTCCGGTGGCGTTATGGTACTTGCACCGTTTTCAAGCGCTTTTTGGTAGGCCTCAGAGACATTTTCGACATTAAAACCTATTTGCATACCTAGTGCTTCTTTGTCTGGGTGTGCCTTTTGGTAGCCTTGAGGGACAAGTTGTGTTGCGAGTTCGTGGTGGGAAAAAGCAAGAACAGTGTTTCCGGTTTCCATTTCTGCGTACATGCCGCTTTCGTGTTTGAACCGAAGGGTGAGGCCGAGCACGTTCTCGTAGAACGCGATTGCTTCTGGAATGTCATCTACATACAGAGTCACATATCCTAACTTCATTATTCTTTCCTCCCGAAAGTAGTCCGCATTGGTTGTGGTAAGGGTCGGATTGGTATTTGTTTCTTTTGTTATCCTAATATATTCAGCAAGAAAAGAGGGTGAGAGCAAATTTGCCTGCTGCCTTGTGTTGAAAAAGGGGAGTGAAGCTACAGGGACTGCGGATTTGTTCAAAGAAACTTTTTTTCAAAATAATAAGTTACTGTGAGATGATAGGTCCTAGACCTGCTGGTGACAGGGGAATTCTGAATTTATTTGATGTGAGTTATCATAACCCTACAGGCTGTGCTCAGGGTATGCTGAACGATGTCAATTTAAACTGATATGGAGGTTCAGCATGGCCGATTTAGTGGTGATTGCCTATGATTCGGAGCAGCGTGCTGCAGAAGTTCGTGCAGAGCTGTTAAAGATGGCTGGCGAATACCTAGTAGATATTGAAGATGCTGCGATTGCAATTCATAAACAGAATGGCAAAGTGAAGTTGCAGCAAATACATGATTTGACGGCCGCAGGTGCCATTGGTGGCAGTTTCTGGGGAGTGCTGATTGGTCTTTTGGTACTGCATCCCTTGCTTGGATTGGTAGTAGGGGCCGGAGCCGGTGCAGCTGCGGGGGCATTCAGTGATGTAGGGATTAACGATAACTTTATGAAAGAGCTTGGTGGAAAGTTGACTCCGGGAACCTCTGCCTTGTTTGTTTTGAGTTCTAAAATGACCTCTGAGCGTGTTCTTGAGCGGTTGAAAAATAGTGGAGGGCACGTAATGCAGACTTCACTTTCACATGAAGATGAAGAACGACTGCGTAAAGCCATTGGCGATAAATAGTCGAATTGGAGTGCGGTTATGATGATTTCTATGTCCTTCGTAGCAGGCTTGTTTGTGTTGTCCGGTATCGTGGCTGGTTTTAGAAAAACTAAGATGGCTCGGCAGGGATGCCGCTTACCGCGTCGGCGTAAATAAATTTTACTCCTGTTCCGCGTCAGGTCGGTACAGCTTATTGAGAAGCTCAAAAGGAAGGCAGGTATCCGTGTAGGTGGATACCTGTTTTCTTCAGTTAGGCAAGGGTGGTGGATTTTCTACCGGAGTTAACTGCATAGAACAAAAGAATAAATCAGCAGAGTAATCAGTATACAGCCATATATACTTGAGACGATTTTGCGGGGGGACGATACTTCAAAAAGGTAATAAGAAAAGTATCTTGTATGAAAGGAGTATCTCTGTGGCAGAGTCCGTGCAGAATATACGACGAGTTGTATGGCTTATGTTCTTTGCTGTTTTGTTTGCGTGTCCGGCAATGGCGGTATCTATTCCGTCTGGCGGTATTTCTTCTTTTGAAGAGTGGGAGAAGGCTTTTAACAAGTGGGATAGTGGGCGAGCAGAGTGGAAGCAGCCACGAATGGCACCGAACAAGCTGCCGTTTCCTGTTGATTATCGCGACTGGCGGGTGCTGAGCGTCTCCCATCATGAGGATCAGGAGTCTATTCGGGTTATTTTGGGGAATGATGTGGCGATTCGCGCTGCTCGTGAGAAGAGGTTTACTCCGTGGCCGGAAGGGGCCATGCTGATTAAAGTGCTATGGCGCCAGCGTAGATTACCTACGTGGAAAGAATCATGGGTTCCTGCGGAAATTCTTGGGGTCGGTATTATGTACAAAGATAGGGAGCAGTTTGCTGACACTCTTGGTTGGGGGTTTTCGCTTTGGCAGTCAGAACATTTTGAATTACCGGAAGATTTTAATACAGATGTGCAGGGCTGTGTACAGTGCCATTCTCCGTTAAAGGACAGTGACTATGTGTTTACGGTTCCTGCTATTTTTCCTTAGCGTTTTGTTACCGACCCACATTAAAATATAAGACGCAGAATTAAATTTTTGCCTAAATACTGACTAAGTAAAAAAGAGTAGAGGATAGCAGAGAGTTGCGGCAACAAATATGTTTGTCCTTCTCTGAGAGTCTCTGCTCTTTTTTTTGTTGCTGATTCACGGTATGAATTAGGAACTGTGTAGTTCCTGTATATGCGTGATTGCTGCGTGGTATATGGTGCACGGTGAGAGGGAGAATTCCAAATTGCCAAATATTCTTAAAAATAGTGTAGTTGTAGACGCTCTTTGTCTATCCGGTATTGCTCTATGTATGGCTGTGGCGGGGGCGGTTTACTTTTTTAATGTTGAACTGAGTAGGCAGGGGCTGCTTGTGCTCTTGTGCGGTGTACCGATTGTCATTCTGAGCCTTGTTGCCTTTGTGTATCGTAAGCAGCAGAAAGAGATAGTTGAGAACAAGACAGCATTGTTGATTGAATTGGCAGATACCAAACTTCAGGTCCGTATTCTGCAACGCAGTGAAACGTTAATGCAGTCTATTTTTAATGCCTCACAGAATGTGTATTATGTTTTTGATGAATTTTGCGTGTGTCAGAATGTTATTACATCCCGTGAAGATTTATTAAGATGTTGTCATCCTGTAGAACCTACGGGGAAAAAACTGGCCGAGCTTTTTGATGAAAAAATGTCGAACACGATACGCCGTGCTTTGTTGAAAAGCCTTGATTGCAAGCGACTACAGATTCTTGAATATTGTGTGGAGCATGCAGGTAAAGAATACTGGTTGGAAGGGCGTGCCCTTGCTCTGCCACAGCACGGTTGTGGCCCTCGAAAAATAGTGTGGGTTGCACGTGATATCACTGAAGAGAAGCGCAACCGCGAGGCTGTACGCGTGTTATCGACACGCCTTGCACTGTCTGAAGAACAGCAGCGTCGTAAGATTGCGGTCGAATTACATGACAGTCTTGGTCAGATTTTAGCAATCGTTAAAATGCGCCTCAACTTGCTACGTCGATATTTGTCAGAAGGTGACGAGCTTGCATTGCTGGATTCCAGTATGGAACAGCTCGGGAGTGGTATTGAACTGACACGAACCCTTGTGTGGGAGCTAAGCCCCCCTACATTGTATGCTTTGGGTCTTGTTTCTGCTGTGGAGTGGCTTGGTGAGAAGTACGCCAAGGAACACGATATTGAGTTTATTGTTGAAGATGATCTACAGTGCTGCATATGGGGTAGTGACTTCAAGATCATTATGTTCCGTATTGTTCGTGAACTTATGGCAAATGTAGTTAAACATTCCGGCGCGTCTTCATGTACAATTGAATTTTATAACCGTTCAGACGGTGTTGTTATTACCGTACATGATAATGGGAAGGGGTTTCCCGATAGGACAGCAGGAGGGGGCTTCAGAAAAGGTTTTGGTCTGCTGACCATTCAAGAGTCAGTCCGTCATCTTGGAGGAGATGTAACGTTCACCACTAATTCTGTTGGCGGCAACGTTCTTATATTTATTCCATTCAAACAAGCTGCGCCCGCTCTTAATGTAGAAATGAGTGCAGCAACAGGAACATACGATGGATAAAACTATCCGTGTTGTCATTGCGGATGACCATAAGGTTTTTTTAGAAGGTCTTTGCTCTTTAGTTAAAGACGAAAAGGACATTGAAATTGTCGGAAAGGCCAGTAACGGAGTAGAGCTGCTGGAGCTGGTTGCCGAATTGCGTCCTGATGTTGTTATCTCTGATATCAGCATGCCGGACATGAACGGTATTGCGGCTGCGCAGAAAATTACTCAGGAATTCCCTGATACGCGTATCATCGCATTGTCGATGCATAAGGACACACAGTTCGTGCGGGAAATCCTTAAGACAAATGCATATGGTTTCTTGTTAAAAGATTGTTGTTTTGATGAACTAGCACATGCTGTGAGGTCTGCAATGAAAGGCGAAATATGTCTTAGCCAGCCTCTCAGGGACTCCGTAGTCATGGACTACATAGGAACATTGCGTAAACCTCAGGATGAGGACGTCACACTTTCCGCAAGAGAAAGTGAAGTGCTTAAATTAATTGCAGAAGGCAACAGCACCAAAGAAGTTGCAGAGCAGTTGTGCATTAGTGTTAAAACAGTAGAAACGCACCGAAGTAAGATTATGCAAAAAACGAAATATACAAGTGTGGCAGAGCTCACAAAGTACGCTATTCGTTGTGGATTGACGACTGTTTAAGCACTCAATCAATATTAAGTGAAATGAATGTGTTAGGGGAATGCCTTAGTGGTTTTCCGCCTTTCCCTGATTGAGAGAATCTTTGATTCGACTTACTTCTATATATCTATCGTGGATTTATACACCGGTGAAAACCGGAGCAATACAAGGAGTTGAAAATGAGAATTCTCAGAATCAATACTCGTACTCAAGAGTATGCGTTTGAAGAGTTGGGTGAGTATGCAAGTCTTGGTGGTCGTGCATTAACTTCCCGCGTTGTAAACAAAGAAGTACCTGCTGATTGTCATGCACTTTCCGCAGAAAACAAGCTTGTTTTTGCTTCCGGTGTGCTTGCTTGCACCAACGCTGCTAACTCTGGCCGTGTTTCTGTAGGCGCTAAGTCTCCACTTACCGGTGGTATTAAAGAAAGTAACTCTGGTGGCCAGTTTGCTAACCAGATGGGTAAAATGGAACTTCAGGCAATTATCCTCGAAGATAAGCCGGAAGACGATGCAGATTTTACAAACATCTTTATTTCCAAAGACGAAGTAAAATTCTCTTCTGCTAGCAACATCGTTGGTATGCACAACTACCCGGCACAGGAAAAACTGCAGGAAGAGTTTGGTAAAAAAGCAGTTACCTGTCTTTGTGGTCCTGCTGGTGAACATTGCATGCAGGCAGCAACCATTCAGTTCTCCGACCCTGAAGGTCTCCCTACCCGTTCAGCTGGTCGTGGTGGTATGGGTGCTGTTCTTGGTTCCAAGAAAGTTAAATCCATCATCCTTGACCCTGAAGTTAAGGGCAAAGCTGTTATGGGTGATGAAGAAGGCTTCAAAGCAGCCCGTAAAGAATGGACTGACATTCTTCGCAGCCACCCAGTAACCAGTCAGGGTCTTCCTGCATACGGTACCGCTATCCTCGTTAACATCATTAACGAAGCTGGTGCGTTGCCAACCAAAAACTTCCGTGACGGTCGTTTTGAAAATGCTAGTAAGATTTCCGGCGAAACCATGGCAGACACCATCACCAAACGTGAAGGTAAAGTTTCCCACGGTTGTCACACCGGTTGTATCATCCAGTGTTCTCAGGTTTACAACGATAAGAATGGCAAAATGCTCACCACTGGTTTTGAATATGAAACCATCTGGGGCTTTGGCGCACATCTTCTTATCGATGACCTCGATCTCATCGCTACAATGGACCGTACCTGTGACGAAATCGGTATGGACACCATCGAAATGGCAAGCGCACTTGCAATGGCAATGGAAGGCGGCCTGATCGCATGGGGTGATGGCCCTGCAGCGCTTGAGTTCCTCAGAAAAGTTGGTACCGGCGATCCTGTAGGCCGTATCCTTGGTAACGGCGCAGGCTTTACCGCAGCAGCATTCGGTGTTGACCGTATTCCGACTGTTAAAAACCAGGCTATGCCAGCATACGACCCACGCGCAGTAAAAGGTGTAGGTGTTACCTACGCAACTACTCCAATGGGTGCTGACCACACTGCCGGTTACGCAGTATGTCAGAACGTACTCAAATGCGGTGGCGATGTTGATGGTCACGACAAAGAAGGCAACGTTGAAGTTTCTAAAAACCTTCAGATTGCAACCGCTGCTGTTGACTCCCTTGGTCTCTGTCTCTTCGTAGCGTTCGCAGTTCTTGATGACGAACGTGGTGTGCCATGTATGGCAAAACTCGTTTCCGGTCTCCTTGGTTCCGAATACTCCGTTGATGACGTAGTAAACCTCGGTGTTGGTGCGCTTCAGGATGAGCTCGATTTTAACCGTCGCGCTGGCTTCACCGATAAAGATGATCAGCTTCCACGTTGGTTCACTGAAGAAGCTCTCCCACCACATAACGTGAAATGGGACTTCTCCAACGAAGAACTTCAGAAAGCTAAAGTTTAATAGCTGGCTGATACTATACGATAATTACAAAACGCCGGAGGTAACTCCGGCGTTTTTTTGTTTCCTTTTGCCCCCAGCCGCCTGAGGTAAAAAAGTGTCGCAGACTCGCCGAAGGCATTTTGATGGCAAGCGCCGTCGGAGACAAACAAGTTACGAGTGATTAAACGACTTGCGTTCCTTGTCGGGACCGCACGGTGGACTTTCCATTAATTCATCTATGACTTCTTTGAAATCTTTGAGCAGAAGGTGGAGCATATCCACGGTAGTGCCATGCCGGACAACGATACGTTGAACGACAATGTCTTCGCAGTCAGGTGGTAGAGTGTATGTGGGGATGAGCCAGCCACGTTGACGCAGTTCGTCAGAAAGCTGGTAGAGACTGAAAGGAGCCTTTGCATTGTCTTTGAATTTCCAGCAAACAAGCGGAAGCCCTTTGGAACTGTCGTTGATAAATTCGAAGAGACCGAATTTTTTAAGGCCTTCTGTGAAGAATCTTGCGGCATCGTACGATGCTCCCTGCACTTTCATGTATCCTTCGAATCCGAGACGGAGAAGATTGTAGTACTGGGCAATGACTTCACCACCGGGGCGGGAGAAGTTGAGAGCGAAGGTTGGCATTTGCCCACCAAGATAGTTTACGCGGAAGATGAGATCTTCCGGTAGGTCTTTTTCAGATGCCCAGATGACCCAGCCGCAGCCGAGGGGAGAAAGTCCGAACTTGTGACCGGATGAGTTGATTGATTTAACGCGCGAGAGGCGGAAATCCCATTTTATTTCTGGATGCATGAATGGGGCGACGAATCCGCCACTGGCTGCATCAATGTGCATGGGGATATCGAGCCCTGTGTCTTGCTGAAGTTTGTCGAGGGCTGCGTGCACTTCTTCGATTGGCTCGTAATGTCCAGTGAAGGTTGTACCAAGGGTTTGGACGACGCCTATGGTATTTTCGTCGCAGTGCGCAAGTACGTCTTCAGGCGATGACATGTAGCTGCCTTTATGCATGGGGAGTTCGCGTAGCTCTATTTCCCAATAGCGTGCGAACTTATGCCAGCAGACCTGCACCGGCCCGCAAACAAGGTTGGGTTTGTCGTATGGTTTTCCTGCCGCTTTTTGACGTGCCTTCCAGTTCCATTTAAGCGCCATACCACCAAGCATGGCAGCTTCGCTTGAACCGGTGGTGGAACAGCCAATGGCTGGTGAATGATCTTTAGCGGCGGGATCAGTAACTTCTTTAGCATTCCAAAGATTGGAGAGCATGGAGACACAGCGCGATTCAATATTAGCTGTTTGCGGGTACTCATCTTTGTCGATCATATTCTTGTCGATACATTCGTGCATAAGCTCGTGCACTTCTCGTTCGAGCCATGTGGAACAGAACGTTGCCATGTTCTGGCGCGAATTGCCGTCAAGAAGCAGTTCATCATGGATCATTTGATAGACCGCTTCGGGGTTACGCTCTTTGCGGGAAATGCGGTGTACGTTTAAGGGCTTTGTCATAGCCTCGACTGTGAAGAGATCATCAATAGTCGTTTTATGATTATGAAGGGGCATATGTTCCTCTCTGCGCTTGTGAATGTATTTGGTTAATTAATACAATAAAATAGTTACGTAGTGAGGAAAGTATAACTTGCTATTGTAGCGGGACAAAAAGGCAGCACAATCTATGAAAGATTGTGCTGCCGTTTTTGACCGCACTGTGAGTATCAAGCAAATTTGTTATTTATTGATACTAGGTATTGCACTGTTATCTGCGATAACGGTGATGATACCTATGGTGACGAGAACGTTGATATTTGTGGTGACGAGAACGATGATACTTGTGGTGACGAGGACGATGGTATCTGTGATGACGAGGACGGTGATACCGGTGGGGCTTGTGATACCTGTGATGATGGCGGTACTCATAGTTATCAATGTAGATGGTGTTCCTGTGCGGGTAATAATATCCGCTGGAAACTGTGGTCTTACATCCCGCCAAAGCGCCAACAAACATAATGCTAACAATCAGTAGCATAACTTTTTTAGGCATGTGTCTCTCCTTGGTAGCGCAGCTTGTTAGGGCCTTTGAGGGTGTTTAAACTGCGCTGCTGCTAAGTGTGTCTCGTTATGTTATAGCAAAGGGAGAGAGGTTAGTTTGAGTATTATCGTCATCAGCGTATCTCACGGGATACGCTGATGATGGGAACTTTCTCAAATTGTTGCCGAATGGTTTAATAGGAAAATTCAAGAGAAAACAATCAGCGCAGATTGAATACATGAATGGCTGGATGTTGGGGAGCTAGATGTCCGTATTAAGGCATATGGGGCATCTCTGGCATCTTAGGCATTGAAGGCATATGTATTTCTGGTATCTTTGGTGGTTTTGCCCAGTCAGGAGTTCCCCAATACGGACAGGAATTATGGTGATGGTGATGATGACCGTGGATGTCGAAATAGAAATTGGCGTTTACCTCGCACGGAGGTGCCCAGGCTGGTGGTGGGGTATAGTAATCGTTGTCGCCATAGTCATCGGCCATTGACGCTGTGCATGCAGAGAGCATGGCAAACAGCATAGCGTAGCCAATAAATAGCATAAGATTTCGAAGCATGTGTCTCTCCTTGGCAGCGCTACTACTGCGATGCGCTGCTGCTAAGTGTGTCTTGCTCAATTATAGCAGGAGGAGAAAACTTAGTTTGAGTATTATTGCCATCAGCGCATCTGGTGAAATGCGCTGATGGCGAAAACTTGATCGAATTATTGAAAAATTCTGTGCTTGCTAAATTGGGGAGAATGGGAGCGGGTAAGTGTAAGAGTTAGTCAGCTAACGTTAAGTCGTCGAGAATATACCTGTGTCGCCAGAAAAGTTGAGTGAAAGCGTGCGAAGATGGCATTGCAGATACTGTTGGTTGCTTGTGTGCCTGAGAGGTGTGCTTGTATTCATATTATTCGGTTATAATGAATAAATAGGCTGCACTGGAAGTTATCTGCGGTGATGGTGGTGATGGCTATGATGATGACTATGGTGGCCGTGGTGATGGTGGTGATGATGGTGGTGGTCTTCAAAGTAGAAATTATACTCCCCACCGTAAGGAACGTACCAAGAAGGATCGTAGCCGCCATATGCTGTAGTTTTGCATCCTGCTAATGAGGCAAGCAGCATGATGCAGCCACCCAGTAAAATAATCTTTCGAAGCATGTGTCTCTCCTTGGCAGCGCTATTTGCTGGGATGCGCTGCTGCTAGGTGTGTCTTGCACAATTATAGCAGTAGGAGAGAACTTAGTTTGAGTATTATTGCCTTCAGCGCATTCGCTTAAATGCGCTGAAGGCGGGATCTTACGCGAATTGTTGTAAAATGTCGGTGTCGTCAAATGCAAGTTTATGCGAACGTGTATGGTGTACAGCGGCACCAGCTGAGGCAAGGTCTTCGAGGACAGCTTCTGTAGCCCAGAAGTGCTGTAGCGAAAGAGTGTTTGTAATGCGAACTGCCCGAATGTTCTCCGGAGATTTTGCCAGTGCCGCGTCGATTACTGCTTTATCTGTTGGAAGGGTAATCGGTAGGCGTCCGCTAGCCCATACTCCTGTCGTTAGTGAGTTTGCATAGGTTGCGGCGGTGTCTATAGAATCTGCAAGGCGTTGCGGGATGAGGTCTGCCATGCCAATGCCATGTGCGTTTCCTTGTGACTGTGGTGTGAGATTCAGCACAACAAGCGTTTTGTATTCCGGCTTGCGTTCGCCAGCCATGCGACGCCATGCACCAATGACGTTTGTATCCATACCGGTCCCGCTGATGTTTTTGCCCATTTCATCAATAATAAGCAGGTCAAGGGTATCAACAGGAATGCGCGGTAGAATGGCGGATGATATAGCCAGTAACGAAGAATCAGTCTTAACGACTTCTTCTGTTGTGCAGAGCTTAAGGCTATGTAGTTTTTCTACAGCATTTTCTACAACTGCAAGACCTGCAAGAAGGTTGATATGCTCTAGAATACGCAGGGCAGCAGGCTTGATTACCTTTTCCAGTGGGAAGTTGTGGAGGTTGTCTGCACCGCGTGGTTTACCAAGACCGATTGCCAGCATCTTACAGAGGCCAGACTCCACTTCTCCATGGAAAAGAGTGTGTGGTTTTACTCGGTTCATAACAAAGACATAGTCTGCTTCCAGAGCGTCTTTAGCCACAAACACTTCAGGTCCTTCATCCAGAACACCAAGGCTTACAGTTTCAATAGATGAAACAATAGGACAGCCTGCTGATTCTTCCGTAATCCCCAGTTTAGCAAGAATTGCGGTTTGACCTTCAGCGGTTGAACCTCCGTGTGATCCCATGGAAGGGATAATGAAAGGACGTAGGCCAAGCGCGGTGAGGTTGCGTACAACAGCTTGCAGCAGCGGCACGATGCGATCGATTCCACGGGAGCCGACTGTAATGCCGACGCGTGCATTTTGTTTTAGTGCAGAGCTGTCAAAAGAAGCAAAGACCGCATCCACGGTCTTTGCAATATTATCAATTTGAGATGTCTCAAACGTTTGTTCAACGTCATAAAAGAGAGGGTATGTCATAGTATTCCTGCTAAGCTGCTTCGGTCAGTGCGGATTCTTCCAGCTGTTCATCCATATCGAATGCACTGGTATATTTAAGTAATGCTGTAAGGGTAGCAAAGATGCCAACTCCAATCCAGCATTGAAGCTCAGGCAGGATGTAAAGCAGGATGGCAGTGCCACCAAATGCAATGCGCAGAAGCGGGTGCAATTTGCGAATATATACTCCCTCTAGTGAGACCGCAGTACAGAACAGTGCCAGCAGAATGATGCCGATAGTTAATACTGTCTGCCAGAGAGGACCGAGGAATAGGATTGCCGGTTCATACACGAACATAATTGGGATAATGAACAGACCACTTGCCAGTTTAAACGCATGAATACCTGTCTGGAACGGGTCAGACTTAGCGATTCCTGCAGCTGTGTATGCAGCAAGACAAACCGGTGGGGTTACGTTTGCAGACTGTGAGTACCAGAAGATAAGCAGATGCGCTGCAAGCAGGAAGATAGTCGCATGCTCTGTAGGAACCTGCGTATTAATTATGGCAAACAACGCTCCGGCAGCCGTCGGGTCAGAGATCATATCCAGACTCAATCCCATAGATTCAACGAACTGTGGGTTAACAGCCATTACATAGCGGAGTTTAATCAGGTTTACCAAGAATGGCGCGCTTAATGTGGCGAGAATGATGTAGGATGCTGTCACAGGTAGGCCCATGCCCAGAATAAGGGAAGCTACGCCAACCAACCCAATAGTTACAAGCAAGCTGGAACCTGCAACTGTTGAGATGAGCATGGAGAATTTTACTCCAAGGCTAACCAGCAACACAATGCCGATAACAACACCGGAACACAGCAGAATAATAGCTGTAGCTACCATATTTTTTCCGCCTAGAGCCAGTGCATCAACAATGTCCATTAAACCCATACGGTGGTTTTTGGTCATCCAGCTTGCACCGACAATCGCGGCAATAGCACAACAAGCTGCGAATGTAGGGGTGTAGCCGATGCTCATCAGTGTGATCAGTACACCGATAGGTATAAAGAACGGCCAGCCTTCTTTAAGCACATCAAAGAAACGTGGAATATCCTCTTCCGCAGTTGGCTGTAAGCCTTCGCTACGTGCTCTGGAATGAACAAAAAAGATAACGCTCACGAAGTACAGAATTGCCGGAATGAATGAGATGGCAACAATCTTCAGGTATGAAATTTGAGTCCATTGCGCCATAACAAAAGCACCTGCACCCATAATAGGCGGCATAATCTGACCGCCTGTACTTGCGGCAGCTTCTACAGCCGCAGCAAACTTAGGGCTGAAGCCGGTACGTTTCATCATTGGAATAGTAATGGAACCAGTGCTCACGGTGTTTGCAACTGCGCTACCGGAAACAGAGCCCATTAACCCGCTGGAGAATACAGCCATCTTTGCAGGACCGCCAACACTGCGACCTACAACGGAAATTGCCAGTTTGATGATGAAGTCACCAGCACCGGATTTTACGAGGAATGAGCCAAACAGTACGAACAAAAATACGTATGATGCTGAAATGGTAGCGATGCTGCCGAAGATTCCATCCGGTGCAAAGTACATACGGTACAGCACGCGAGAAATGGTAACACCGGGGAAGTTCCAGTTGCCAGAAAGGAACTGTCCCCAGTACAGGGCGTAGCTTAAGAAGAAGACGGCAAGCAAAGGAATAATTTTGCCGGCTGCGCGGCGCGCAATCTCCAACATAAGCAACAGAGTCAGCCCTGCGAAAAATATATCGAGTTCAATCATCTGCTCGTTGCGGGCGTGCAATGCGTCTTCAAAAAAGACCAGATATAATCCACAGATGATGCTCAGCACCGCAAGAAACCAGTCAACGTATGGCTTTTTATCAAGACTCTTGGCGCTGAACGGGTAAATCATAAAAGCAAGCGGAACAAAGAAGGCGAAGTGCAGCGCGTTCCTATGGATCTCCGGCATGAGCCAGACTGTATTTGTGAGTATGTGGAATACGCTTGCAACAATGCATAGACAGTAAAAAACAACAGCAGGGCGACCTGTCAGCTCACGTGTGCTGACCATCACCTCACCGGAGTCTTCTGTTGCCTTGACTCCTTTCTTTCTAAACAATCCCATATCAGAACCTTATTTTATAACTTTTAGCTGTGTGGTTTTTTGTTGGATTTCTTGCCTCTCCCAGACTCTTTCCTAAACTTATGTTAGCGAGAAAGAACGTTATTAACACTTTTCGCGGCTTATGCTTCACTGCTTTTCTCAGGGTAAGTTAGCTTGTTGGGCCAAGCGGTTCTCGGTGGGAAAGGTAGTGGTGCATAAGCCACGAGGTTAAGAACATAACATATTGGTCTTGCAGGTAAAATTTTTAGGAGAGTCCAGAGAAGCCCTTTTTCAAAAGGGTTCTCTGGCCGTCGGAGGCTCTTAAAAGACCAACCGGACGCATTGGAGATTACTTAGCGATCAAACGCTCTGGAATTTCAATACCAACTTCACGGTAGTATTTTGCGGCACCAGGATGCAGTGCTACAGGCAGACCGTTAAGTGCGTTCTGAACGCTCATATTTTTGGTCGCAGAATGGATTGTACCGAGGAAGTTGAGGTTCTCGTAAATAGTTTTGGTA
This sequence comes from Halodesulfovibrio marinisediminis DSM 17456, assembly GCF_900129975.1. Lineage (NCBI taxonomy): Bacteria > Pseudomonadati > Thermodesulfobacteriota > Desulfovibrionia > Desulfovibrionales > Desulfovibrionaceae > Halodesulfovibrio > Halodesulfovibrio marinisediminis. The sequence goes on along the minus strand of NZ_FSRG01000006.1, from coordinate 348,709 downwards.
ACTTTGTAGACAACTTCATCTGGAAGGTCTGCACGTACTGCTAAGAAGTTAGGCTGAGCAATTGTACGGATTTCTTTTTCCTGTCCAGGGTATGTGTTTGCTGGGATTAAGTAGCGGTACCAGATAGGGAATTCCTTCTGGATTTGTGCGAGCTGCTCGTCGGAAAAGTCGAGAACGGTAGCTTTGCCGTGGCTCATAGCAAAGAGCTGAGTGATAGCTGCTGCTGGAACACCCGCAGGGATGTTTGCTCCAGCGATGCGGTTATCAAGCATAGCCTGTGTGGAAGGTGTGTAGCCGAGGAACTCGAGTTTTAAGCTGTTTGGATCGATACCGAGCACGTCGAGGAGTGCACGACCGGAACCTTCGGTGCCGCTTCCGCGTTTGCCAATGGAAAAACGTTCGCTAAGTCCGGAAAGGTCAGCTACTGTACCTGTCTTCACGTATTTATTCATTAACGCAAAGTGTTCAACGTTAGGCCACAGCATGGTAACGGAACGGAAGGAGTCTACAGGTTTGCCTTTGTAGAAACCTTTACCGCGGGATGCTTGGAGTCCGAAAAGGGACTGGAGAATAGCAAAATGTGCTTCTTTGTTATTAAGCATTTCGATGTTTTCACCGGAACCTGCAGAGTTGATTGCAGTTGCGGTAATGCCATCTTTTTTAGCAAGTTTTAAGCTTATGAGAGTACCAATGCCAACCCCTACAGGGTAGTAGGTGCCACCTGTAGTGGCTGTTGCAATAATGAGGCGTTTATTATTTTGAGCCATAGCAGGAATGCTCATGGTTATTAACGCAGCAATGATGATGAGAGAACAAATCTTACGCACGGTCACACTCCTTTTTCACAGTAAAAATCACGAAACAACACATTGTTGGAAAATGAATGTCAGAGCTTGACAAGATTGTCAACAATCTTGTTATATAGATTGTTGTTAATCTATTGTGCGATAAATAGACATAGAATGTCATATATTTTACTCAGCATCTTCCCTTTTGTGGAAAGTTGAGTATTATCCAGACCGCCTTTTTAAGGGTGCTTATTCTAAAAGATAGTAATGGTAGGAAATTGGTATGAAGGATTCTTCACCTTGCCAGCAGGTAGCTGATCATTTGGAAGATCTTATTCTTTCGGGACAGCTTTTACCAAGAGAGCGTCTTGGCGAAACTGACATGGCAGAAAGGTTTTCTGTTAAGCGTCACGTTATCCGTGACGCCTTCAAGATACTAGAGAGTAAAGGACTTATCGAAATTAAGCGATATAAGGGCGCACGCGTAGTAAGTCTCTCAATGAAAGAGATCAGCGATGTGTTTGATATCCGTATTAATTTAGAACGGTTCGCTTACAGTCTTGCCTTGAACAATATGCGTGAAGAAGATTTTGCAGAGCTCGAAGCTATTGCACAAAAGTTTATGGACAGCGTGGATTCCAGTATTGAAGAGCTAAGCAGACTGAATACCGCGTTTCACAACATTATATACAAGCGTGCGGATAATATACCGTTGCTTGAAATTATTACAGATCTGCATATTAAGCTCTACATTACGCGATTTGCGGCATGGGATAAGCGTGAGAATATTATCCAATCCGGAGAGGAACATTTTGAGTTTATTGAAGCCCTCAGAAAGAAAGAACTGGATGTGCTGAATGACCTTGCTCGCAGACATATTTACAATTCGAAGATCGCGTATGAAAAGCGTGTTTCAAAAATTACCCCGTTAGCTCTTTGTGAAAAAGAAGTAGGGTTTGAATAAAAAATAGTCGGATATCTTCTTGATATTCGACTTTTCAATTAGCTGATTTTGATATGAGTGAGCTATGAGTAGAAATAAAAAAGGCGACATCTTTTGGATGTCGCCTTTTTGTGTGCTGACTCAATAGGGTGTTATTTATTCTTTAATTGCAGCATCAAGGCTAGGTGATGCCGTAAAAGTAACAGTTTTTTTGCCGTTTACAGTTTGGATAGTAAACTCACCAAGGCCGCCTAAGTCGATTTTTTGTCCATTTTTGAGACCCATAACGATAGCTGCTTTTACCACATCGAATGCGAGGTATGCTTCGTATTCATCGGTAAATTTATCACTCATTGCGGTGGTGAGGTTGTTCACAACGTTTCTTGTGTAACCTGTGATTGGATCGTGTTTAACACGTTCACGAACGGCTTGGATGTCCGGTGCAACAATTTGGCATTCTGGTGTAGAGCAGGACATGCAAACGCCGGGATAATCTTGGTTAGCCATAAAATAATCTCCTTTATCTTATAAAGATGATGCAAGAATACCACGTCCAGTTTGTCCTGGTCTATTTGATAGAGAGTAGATTTTTATTACATAAAAAATCTTTTTTATATTAAGTGAATACGTTTTTGCTGGTTTTATAAGGTGGTTATGTTTGTGGTTTGAATATGTATTGCTTCCATCGAACGTTGCAACGGCGTTAAATTATCTTCGTACTATGGTTGATCTTGAATTATCTTTAGCAGGCAGGCGATGTCAGGTTTAGGTTGAATGCCTGATTGATGTATATCCATTCCAAATATAAAGATATTTCGCTTGACCTCGGTATTCTGTTGCGATAAAAATCACACCGCACATAAGCCAACATAGCTCAGTCGGTAGAGCAACTGATTCGTAATCAGTAGGTCGTCGGTTCAATTCCGATTGTTGGCTCCAGTAAATAAAGGCATTTATGGATTATGTTCGTAAGTGCTTTTTCTTTTTTGGCAAGCTATTGGCAAGTGTGTTTCGAAATGAAATGTGATTGGCAAGTTTGGCAAGTGTGTTTCGAAATGAAATGTGATTGGCAAGTTTGGCAAGTGAGATAGGCAAAAGTGGCAGAGTAGGGGGTGAAGGGCATATTTCACATTTTGTTGACCGCTTTTCAGGTCATGCATTACGAACTGAAGGAGCCAACTACGGACAGGGATATTCTCTCCAGTGCCTATCTGAAGCCATTAAAAAAATCGATTACGATGTGGACGTTAGCAAAATTCTACTATAGCAGCTACACCACCGCCAACAAAGGCCTTCTAAGCCGTCGGCCGAGAGTTCGAATCTTTCCTGGCGCGCCATTTTTCGCAAGTAAACCCGACAAGTTAACAGCTTGTCGGGTTTTTTGTTTTTCTGCGAAATGGGCTTGGGGTCAACTATGTGTCAACTCATTGCAGTTTTAAGTGCTGAGAAATCAGGACAATACAGCCCCCCCAACTATCTGAAAAATTTTCACCTTCCCCTTCAATAAGTACACACACAACAAGCTAAATCTACCTATTTCAAAAAAAGGGGGGGCCGAAATTTTATCCGGCTTCAGTGCTCGTGCACTGGTCGGCTATTTTTTACGGGGGGCATGTATATAACTTATTAATATTATATTACATTTTAAAAATTTTCTTATTCGTCAAAGAATAAATTATTTGACGCGCCAAAGACATCTTTTACAGATGTTGCTTAAGAAACGCATCGATCTTTGCCAAGGCTCTCTTAGATTCTGGAGAACCCGATAATGCGGCTTGAAATACGTGGATCATTCCTTCGTAAAGATCCAACTTCACTGTCTGGCCAGCTGTATCTAGCGCCTGATAATGCCGAATAAAATTGCTTAAAAAAATCTCCTTGGTTCCACCCTGGATCAGAGTTGGGGGAAATCCCTTAGAATAATCGCCATAGACTGGTGATACATACGGATGTTTCTGATCCTTTGGGTTGGCATAAGCATCGGCAGCCTTTTTCAGGTGCTTGTCGTAAAGGTAAGCTGGGTCGGCATGTTTCAGTGTAGCATAGCTGTCTCCTGTCTCGGTGATATCCGACCAAGGGGACCAGAGAACGACTGCAGCAGGCATTTCCATGCCTTGATCACGCATCTTTAACACAGATCCTGCTGCAAGACCGCCGCCTGCAGAATCTCCAAAGATGGCGATGTCCTTCATAGCATAGCCTTGCTCACGTAACGCTTTAAAAACGCTGACAACCTGATCCGTTATCTGTTGCCATTTGGCATTGGGTGCCAGAGTGTAGTCGACAGAGAGTACCCTTAAACCAGTGGCGTCAGCTAGTAAGGCTGCACAGATAAGCGTGGATTCGGCGCTAAAGAAAGTATATGCTCCTCCATGAGTGTAAACAACTGTTTTGTTATTGTTTTTCCAGTCTCTTGGTCTTACGTCCAGAACCGGCACTCCTCCTAACTCTATTTTTCTGACGTCTGGTCGCAAGGCTTCTACTATTGGTTTTTGCCTTTCGAGAGCAAAAGCTTCATGCTTTTCCTGAAGAGCCTTCCATGCTTTGAAGTCGTCGACATCCGGACAGGCTGGCTTGAGACTCGGGTCTTGAAGCGTCCGAAGGATTGCCTGTGATTGCTCCGAAACAGTGGTTGGGATATGCACAAATAGTGTTTTCGTTTCTTTTGCAGAGGCATAGTTCGCAAAAGCAATACACAACACAATGATGACGCAACGTTTAATTATTTTTGCATTCATGACTTCTCCTTCCTTGTTAGTCCAAGACTCCTAATATTCAACTAAGGTGAAGAGAGTTGGCCACCTCGTTATTTAGAATCCGCCTAAACCAGCCTACTGTATTCATTTAATAAATCAAGAGTCGCATTAACATCGTTTCCCGCGAATTCTCACTTTTAGTCGTCCGACTCTCTTCTTCACCATGTTTCACAGTGTTTTTTTGAGGAAAGCGTCTTTTGTCACGCTCGATATATTTGGAAAAATTAAACCAAGTTGTGATCAGTAATGATTTTAATGAGATAATCACGATATTCTGTATGCCGCGCCAGATGATGGAGGAATCGGCTATTTTTTTGACAGGGGGGGGGCTTACTTAGGAAGTCTTCCTCCTGCATCCAAACATTCTTGCAGCGTATTGTATGGTGTGTAGTGCTTTGTACGGCTGTAGTATCTTGAAGAGCTGTCATGACAGATGTGCGAACGGGATAGTTTTACGATGTCATGCGAGGAACTGGAACCAGTTCGCTTCGTGTTGGCTACATTTCGACGTTTGCCGTTCCCCCACTTCCATGCCGCAGTGCTCGTCATTCCCTCTAACATCGCTTCTGGGGCATCATTCATGTCAGCAAAGAAGTCGATCCCCGTCACAGCTTCAATGCGATCTACTGACACAACAAAGTCTGTTAACGGAGCAGACGATTTCTTATTGGGCAACAAGAACGCGATCATCTTATTCCGGTGTGGTGCGAAGATAATTTTGTAGTAGGCATCTGGAACTAACACCTTGTTTTTACCAATGTACTGACTCCCGTTGAGAATTCCACCAGTCACAACAATAACGTCCTCCACACGTGCCCAGTTGCGTACCTGTTCCTCAAGCTCATTCCAAATTCCCCTGTTGAAGCCTGGTCGCTGTGGGCTCATATTCGACATATAGAATGATTTGATCCTACAACAAAAATGTGGACACCAAGTTAAGCCATAAGGTCATACTGTTCATTACGATACTCAAAGGAAGCTGGGGAAAGCCAGCCATTGCTCGAATGTCGCCGCCTTCGATTGCAGTACGCCTCGATATAGTTAAATGAAGCCAATTCGGCTTCATACTTGGTTTTAAATTTTCTGTGACGGATCAGTTGATTTTTGATTGTGTGAAAAAAAGACTCTGCTACTGCGTTGTCCCAGCAGTTCCCTTTCCGGCTCATGCTCTGAATGTAGCCGCGCTTTTTCAAGCACCTGCGGAAATCCTTGCTTGCATACTGTACGCCTCGGTCACTGTGGATAAGAAGACCGGAAGATGGTTTTCGTCGTGCCACAGCCTTCTTTAAAGCATGGATAACGGAATGCCGTTCTAACGAATTACTTAAATCCCACCCAACAACCATTCGGGAATACAGGTCGATGAACACGGTTAGATAATGCCACTTTCGTCCAACCTTGATGTGCGTAATATCTGTGACCCAAGCCATATTGGGAGCTGACGTAGTAAAATTACGATCGAGCAGATTAGGAGCAACAGGCTCAGTATGTGCAGAATCTGTTGTAGGGACAAATTTCTTTGCATACTTACAACGCAGTTCCAACGCTCGCATGTGCCTGGCAACACGAGATTGGCTAACACTCTGGAATAATGGCTCGTCACGCAATTCAGAAGTGAGCATAGGGCTTCCGATCATCCCATTGTGTTCGTTGTATATTGCTAAAATCCGCTTGCGAAGTAGTATATTCTCTCGTTGTCGATGCGACTCTGGACGCTTACGCCACGCATAATATCCGCTCATGGAAATTTGTAGGGTCTGGCACATCTTCTTCATCGGAAACGTAGAGCGGTTTGACTTCACGAACTTGAATCTCATTTCGATGCTCTGCTGAAGATGCCCAAAGCTTTTTTTAAAATATCACGCTCCATTTCAGCATCTTGGAGCCTTTTTCGAAGCTCTTTTATCTCTCGTTGTTCTTCTGATAAAGCCTCTTTTCCACGATCTGAAAATGCGATTTATTTATGTGCTGTCAGCTCCCTACGCCAACGATAGAGTAGATCCTTAGGAATCCCCAAACTCTCTGCTACACCTGCGACAGTTCGGCCTTGTTCATCACAGAGCAGAACAGCATTCTTTTTGAACTCGTCATCATATGATCTACGCTTTCGGATACTCATCTCCATCTCCTCTTTAATTCAGGATAATGGCTTAATTATATGTCCACAAGTTTGTAGCAGGATCAATCTGAATCGCCCCTAGTTTCGTAGACACTTTTGAATTACAGATTTCCTTTTTCAAAAGATACAGAAAAGCTCCACAGGTCATGGTACCTATGGAGCTTTTTTAGCTCATTATGGTAATTTTTGATTTTACGCGTAACATGCTGTCCCTTGTTTTTGACATGTGCCTTTTGAGGGTAAGCTTACGGTTGAATTTTCTTGACGGTAAATATGCCCTTTGCTGGCTATTGCTGTTTGATATTAAAGTATTTTTTATTTGTTACTAGAAGTTGGATGCTGTCTTTATATAGAGGATAAAAGGTACGGGTGAAAGACAAGATACGAGTATTAGGTACGTCCAGAAATTTCACGAGCTTTCTCAGCTTTGTGTGCAATCACCTCTGCAAGGATGCTAATGGCTATTTCTTCCGGAGTTTCAGCACTGATGGAGACTCCAATTGGACAATGAACTCGTTCGAGTGCTTCTTTTGAAAATCCTTTTTTCATAAGGGCCGCGTAGGTTGCAGCGCGTTTCTTTTTGCTTCCGATCATTCCTATGTACGGACTAGAGCATGACAATGCTTGCGCGAGCACGTCTTTATCATGCAAATGTCCGCGAGTCATAATGATGAGGTAATCGGATGTGTTTGGATCGATGGGGAGATTCTGGCTTAATGAAGGAAGTACATGTATTTCACTCGCATCAGGAAAGCGTTCGCTGTTTGCAAATTCTTTTCTGTCGTCTGTGACTTTTACGGTAAATCCGGAAAGCGCTGCAATACGTGCAGTTGCCTGTGCAACATGTCCTGCTCCGATAAAGTGGAGAGTTGTTGGAGCAACAATCGACTCTGTTAAGAAAGTTGATGCAGGCCGTTGTATCACGTGTTGCGGTGGGGACTGCTGCATGTTCTGTTTTGAACAGGCTGAGTTTAATCGGGGACTAACGTCACGTGAAAGAACTTCTCCTTGCGCATTGCGTTCTGTTGTGAAGGAAAAATTTCTACCAGAGTTATAGAGGTGTAGGGCATTTGTAAACAGCGTGATGTTATGTGCTGTAGGCTCAAGATAGTCCATAAATACTGAAAGCTTACCTCCGCAGATCATTCCGGCGCTAGCAGCATCTGTATTGGTGAGGTCAAAGTCTATTACGGTTGATTTTTGGGAATTATAAATAGCAGGTGCATGGTCAGTTACTTGTTTTTCAACAAGTCCGCCGCCGATCGTGCCTTGGGTAGTCCCTTTTGAATGAATAATCATCATTGCACCAGATGATCGTGGGGTAGAACCGGTACTGTGCATTATGGAAGCACGGACTACGGGAGATCCCAGTTCAAGCGAGTTGATGATAGATTGAAAAAGATGCTGCACGCTATGCCCCTTTTCCGAATCCGCACACAGGGTAACGACATTCTGGACAGGCCTCACAGTAGCCTCCGTGACTTAAGGCGACAATGTCATCACGGGTCACGTTAAGCCCTGCAAGGATGCGCGGTACGATGAGGTCAAAAATGCTTGCCTTGTAGTACATGACGCATCCGGGAAGTCCAATGACGGGGATATCACCAAGATGTGCGAGCATGAACATAGCACCTGGGAAGGTCGGAGCACCATAGGTGGTGACTTCAGCGCCGGAAGCCCTTATGGACGCAGGAGTTTGATCGTCAGGGTCTACAGACATGCCACCTGTAAGAACAATAAAATCTGCCCCTTCTTGCACAAAGTCATGAATGGCCTTTACGGTCATTTCCTGAGAATCGGACACAAGGCGTTGTCCGATAATAGTACTTCCGTATTCCTTGAATTTTTCATGAATAACAGGGCCGAATTTGTCTTCGATGCGTCCGTTGTAAACTTCGCTTCCTGTAATAATTAAGCCTACCTTGCGCGGAGCAAGAGGGCGTATTTGAATGAGTGGTTTTTGAGTTTCAAGAATCGCTTCAGCTTTCTTGATAAGTTCATCCTGTACGACAAGCGGAATAACTCTGGTTCCGGCAATACCTCTGCCTTTTTTTACAAGCTGGTTGGTGTGTATCGTGCTGAAAACGACATCCGGCAGGGAGTTGAGTTCAAGGAGCAGGTTAGTATCAATATCCACCAGCCCGTCGTATGCAGCACGGAATGTGATTTTACCCTCAACCGGTGCCGTCAGCTTAATGCCTGTCCCCGCAGCTGAGTGAGCAATACGTGATGCTGCATCATCTTCGTGAATATATCCGTCTTCTGGATCAAATACATAAAGATGTTCTTTACCGATATCCAGCAAAGCAGGAATATCTTCTTCAGTAATAACATGGCCCCTGCGAAAGGCCGCGCCTTTGCTTTCATCAGGAACAATGCGGGTGATGTCATGGCATAGAACCGTGCCGACTGCTTTAGTTACATGGATTGTTTTCATATTGATTCTCTTTTGTCGTATGTCAGGAAATTGCCTTCCTGCACGTTTTTTTATCGAGGATCTATCCAGCCGGTACGTTGATATTCTTTAAAGAAAGAAATAACGCCAACCCACACGACTCCAAGAACCGGTAAGCCCACAACAATGGATGCTGTTTGCAGCACGGAAAGAGGGCCGTTGATAAGTAATATGCCTGCAGGAACAAGTCCCAAAGAAAGTGCCCAGAATAAGCGATTCCAGCGAGCAGGTTCTTCGTCCGGTGTCAGTTCTTTTGTAGTTGTTGCGGCCAGTGCAAAAGATACAGCATCAAAGGTTGTTGCCATGGAGATAGCTGTTACCGTAGCGAAAATAAGCTTATAGAGTGGTGCCATAGGCAGGAAATCTGCAATTTGCATAATTACGGTGGCGCCTTTTACGCTTTTAACCATTTCCACTACATCAAGTTGATTTGTGAGTTGAAGGTGCAGGCCGAAGTTGCCGAAGACCAGATAGAAACAGCCGCAGCCAAGGGAAGCAATTAGGACTGGACCGAGAACCACCTGACGTACGGTGCGTCCGCGAGAAATCTTTGCAATGAAAAGGCTCATGAACGGAGCATAGGCAACAAACCATGCATAGTAGAAAACAGTCCAATCCTGCGTAAAGCCTGAACCTTTGGCTGGATTCATCCATGTTGCCATCCGTACAAATTCGGAAATAAGCAGACCGAGAGAAGATAACGTCATTTCAGTAAGAAACAGTGTTGGCCCTGTAATGAATACAAACAGAAGCAGACCGAGGGCGAGGTATACGTTGAATTCGGAAAGTCTGCTTAGGCCTTTCTTCAGACCAAGATACGAGGTGGCTGAAAAAATAAGTGAAACACCGATGAGAACCATGATCTCAAGGGTGAAAGAGTGGGATACTCCGGTGACCGCAACAACTCCGGCAGTAACAATAGGAATGCCCAACCCGAGCGCGGTTGCGGAACCTGCGATCAGGCCTGCCATAAAGAGAATATCAATCACCTTTCCCGGCCAGTTGTTCACATGGTCTCCGAGCAGGCCGGTGCAGGCTTGCGAGATATTCAGGACGGGAATTTTCTTCACGTAGTAGCTGTATCCGATAGGTACAGCCAGTGTTGCATAGATTGCCCAGCAGGTAGGTCCCCAGTGGAACATGCCGTAGGCGGTACTCCATTCTGCGGCCTCGCGTGATCCTGCAGGAGCACCTCCCAGCGGATAAGCAAGGTAGTATGCCCAGTCGATTGCCCCCCCGAACATAATGCCTGCCCCAACGCCTGCACAAAAGAGCATACCCACCCACGCAAAAGTGGAATATTCCACAGTATCACCAAGACGTTTGTGAGCAAGTGGTCCGAAGGCGAACCATAGGATAAGGGCGAAAGAACCAAGGCCTGCCAGCATGTAGAGCCAGCCAGTCTGTACGGTAATAAACGTGAATAGAGCGTTAATGACTCTCTCGCCTTCAGTAGGGTAGGCAAGAAGCGGTAAGCAGGTGGCAAGAGTAAGAGAGAGTGTTCCGAAAAAGCAGGTTGTACAAATTCTGCTGACGGAAGATTCGCTGCATGCACGTTGTGTAGCAGCATTAATTGTTTTTGTCTGGCTCATGTGTCCTCCTCTTCTGTTTATAAATGCGGAATACGGTGTTGCTCGTGTTTCGCTTAGAGTGGAACGATGAAACGTTGTAATGCACTGCCTACCCACCATGTAACCTGACTTGTTGGCGCAAAAGTATCAGGCGAGGGGCATAGGTCTTGATGTGTATCTGTGTGATAGAAGTCATACTTGTTCAGATACGCATGCCGGACGCAGTTTTTTGAGCAGCCTTTGAACAGTCCGTCCGGTGCCATTGCCAGTGCATGCAAGTGCTGATGCGTTACAGGTGAGTTTGGTGCGCAACCTGTCAGGTCAGCAAATCGCGTGTGCCTATGTATAGTGTCTTCGGTAAGTGGTTGCAAAAGGCCATCAAGCCCCATCACACCAATGCATAATGTTGTCCCCTCCGGAATGACCGGTTCATGCTGATTGGGTGCTTTAAGTGGCTTACGGGCAGCTCCGTCGGCTTCAACTAGGATGACATCTGCTATGTTGGCGTAGTGCAGGTGCGTTACCAGTGATTTTGAAAGCCCGATGAGCTTGTTTGTGCGTTTATCGTGGCGCTGGGCAATAGTGACTGTTTGGTGCTCGGCAAGAGCTGTGGTGATAGAATGTGAGAAGTTCGGTTCTTCATCGGATAATATTGTCGGTACATCATCAAACGGAAAAATTTTCGTAGTTGTAGTCATAACAACCCGCTTACCTAGATTGGCAAGGTGATCTGCAATCCAGCGCATAAGCGTTGTTTTTCCGCCTGCACCTGTGAACGCAACAAGTGTGTGTGCAGGTGTGATGAAATCGTGCAGCGGAGATGCTGCAGCACGTACCGCATTAGCCATTCTGAACCTCTGAAAGGCGCGGTGCGTTTGTTTGAGAAATTAGGAATGCTGTTACAGCTTCCAGTACGCCGCCGCCGATAGCCAAGGCTTTGTCGGACACGGTATAACAATGCTGCGCATCGCCCCGCGGGTCGATGTCTCCTACTTTTGTGCCCTTGCGTACAATCGTTCCGTTACGCAATAATCCACGGATAACACCGCTGATCTTGGCAAGAATCGGTGTTCCACCGATTCTGCCAAGTTCATCTCCTGCTTTGATGGAATCACTGATGGCGTATTCAGTGGTAAAGGTACCATCCTGTACGGCCCAGTATACGCGTTCAGTAGTATACCCTTGTACAGCGCCAGGGATGCCGGTGTTGGGAATAGCTGAGCCTGTTTCCAGAACTCGCCCGAGCGTGTGCCCGCGTTTTGTTTCAATAATGCGGTGAACATTCTTACTTACGGTAAATCCCGGTCCGAGACCGATGACCAGTGGTGCCATAGACATATTGGTGCCAATGTTTTGCTTGGCAATGATGGCGTCTACCAGAATGTCAGGTTCTAAGCATGTGAGACAGTCAGCAGCAGGGTCGCATAGTACTGGAATTTTACCTGCGTCCCATGTTGTCACTACTTCAGCGGGAGTCTCGATACGTACAGCTGTTACGTTTTCGACGGTAGTACTGTGATGATACACTGCATCTGAAAAGCAGACAGTTCTACGTACTGCAAGAGGATTATCCGTCTCAAGCAGGACAAGTTGGTTGAAGCCAGCGCGATACAGTCGCAGGGCAACCCCTGTGGCAAGGTCACCAGCACCGCGGATAGCAATTACAGGTAGTGGATAATGTTTCATAAGAAGCTTCTTTATATTGCAGTGTCGTACCGATTGAGCAGCATTTGGTATTGTTGTTCGGTGTCTACATCTATAAATGGTCCGATTTCGTTAACTTTCACGAGCCTGAGAGGTAGTCGGGGAGTTGCAAGAAGTGGTCGTGCCCCTGTGTCTCCTTCCAGTTCCATGACCTTGTCAAACCACTGAGAAGGTATGGTGATCGGATTCCCACGCATCCCTTCCTGCATCGGGATTACCCAGTTATGCGGTTCCTGAGAGAACGCCCATATAAGGTGGTTAATCACTTCAGGTGAAATAAGTGGCAGATCTCCCAGAAGTACCATGGCACCCTGAGCATGACTTTTTGCACTGCTTATTCCTGCCTTAAGTGATTCAGCCTGTCCTTTAGCGCGTTCTGTGCTGTAAATAATCTTGCAATTATCAAGGTCTAAAAGTGGTTCCAAGTCGGATTGTTCCGGAAGAACAATAGTCACTGTCTCAAGAATGGAGTTACGGGCTGCATCAATGACATGCTGCACAATTGGTTTTCCTCGGAAGGGCAGAGATAATTTATCTCTGCCCATACGGGTGGAAGTTCCAGCAGCTAAAATAATGCCAGAGATGGCAGCTTTTTTTTGCTGTAGGTGTTCTAAGTTCATTGGTGTTGGGTTACCTTACACATTCAAGAAGTGTGTCGAGTACACTGGTTTTTGCCAGCTGTACTTTGTACATGTTCTGGAACAGCGGCTTGGCATCTGCTACTGCAGTTGCAGCAGCTTCTGCTGCTGTTTCTTCTGTAAGTTTTTTTCCAATGAGTAATGCTTCAGCATCAGAACATCTGCGGGGTACGTTATGAACTCCATTCAGGCAGATGCGAGCCTGTGTTATTTTTCCGTCAATAATGGTAATGGAGGCAGCGCAGTTAACTAGCGCGAAGTCGATTGATTTACGATAGGCAATCTTTACAAAGGCACTGCTTTCTCCAACAGAAGGAGTTGGTACAATAATCTCGGTTACGATTTCATTGTGATCAAGAATGGTGGAACCGCAACCATTTTCACCAGTGAAGAATTCATCAATTGGAATTTCACGTTTGGTGGTTTTAACTACCGCATTCAGTGCTACCAGTGCCGGAGCCGTGTCGCTTGGGTTTACAGCAATGCATTTTTTTACTGCACCAAAAATTGAGTGGAAACGATGATCTCCTGGAATTGCGAGACATCTTTTGCCCCCTTTGCGGATGCAATCAATACGACCACCAATTTTATCCGGGTAGCGGTAATACCAGCAGCGGTTTTCCTGACAAATATTACCGGCGATAGTTCCCATGTTGCGTAATAGAGGAGAAGCAGTCCGTCGTGCGGCTTCTGCAAGTCCCGGCCAAGTTTGTTTGACGGCATCGGACTCCGATAACTCAGTGAGTGTTACCAGCGCCCCGATGTGCAGGCCATCTTCTTTAACAGTAAGATTATTAAGACCGGGAATAGTTTTTATATTGATGATGGCTTCAGGATATTCCATCCAAAGATTATCTTTAAGCCCCCCCATAAGGTCACTGCCACCTGCGATGACGTAGGAAGAGTTTTCGTATTTACCTAACAGGCTAATTGCTTCTTCAATGCTCGAAGCGTCAAAGTGGCTGAAGCGTTTCATTATTTTTTCCTCCGTGAAGACTGGATCTTACCAAGACCCATGAGGATTTTTTCTGGGTCGAATGGGGTTTCAATAAGTCGTACACCGGTTGCGTTGAAAATTGCGTTTGAGAACGCAGCAAGAGACGGGCAGGCTGCGCCTTCGCCACATGCAGTTGCTCCGAACGGATGTGTAGGATCGCCCGGTTTTTCAATAACAATTGGAGTAACATCACAGTCCATAGTGGTGCAGTGGCGGTAATCGATCCAGTTCGGAGTCATAAGCCAGCCGTTGCGCTTGTCAGTAATGCAATCGTTGCCGAGTATCGCATTATCAACACCATGTCGTGAGGTAGAAAGCTGTCCGGCTACAATTTTCGGGTTGAGAGCTTTACCGACATTTTGAGCCATGACGACATTAACGTTTGAGATCATGCCGGTCTCTGTATCCACATCTAATGAGATGAACTGAGCCCCTTTTTCTTTTGGAATGTAGACCTGATCTTCTTTGCCGTCTTTAAGTCCGTTAGGGTGTGGTGAGTTGTTGACGTAGTAGCCAGTGACTTCATGAACCCCGCCATAGTGTCCGCGTGCCCCAAATGCTTCAGCAAAGGAAATTCCTTTGTCAGGCTCAGCTGTCACAAAAACACCTTTTTCATTCATGCTGAGGGCAGGGGCAGGAACGCCTAATTGTACGGCAGCAAGCTCAAGCACCTGACGCTTTGCGTCTATGGCAGCTTCATATGTTGCCCAGCCTTGAATCCAGGTTCCGCAGCTGTTTGCTACAAGTGTTGCAAATGGGGTGGAGTCTGTGTCGCTGCATACTAAGCCGACCTTCTTGTATGGAATTCCGAGAACATCAGCGACAATCTGGCATTGTACGGTATGCTGCCCTTGTCCGATATCAGCAACGGCGCAGACAAGTGCCGCAGAGCCGTCCGGGTAAATTTTGACCATAGCTTCACTGGAGTTACCCGGCCCTGGACGTCCTGCGCCCATTGCGAAAATTGCAACTCCAAGCCCGCGACGGATTCGTCCGCTTTTTTTACTTGGATGTACCCAGTTGTTTTTCCAGTCCAGATACTCTGCACCTGCATCAAGGCAGTCTCTAATGCCGGAAGAGGAAATATAAGCAGATTTGTAAATGAGCGGGTCCCAACCGGAATCAATATCGCCGGTTCGCATGCAGTTCTTTTTGCGAATCTCAACAGGATCTATTCCCATCTTTTCAGCAGCGATATCCATTGTTGTTTCCACTGCAAATACGCCTTCAGGAGCTCCATATCCCTGCCAGCCAGCTGCCGGGAAGCGGTTGGTGTGCACGTAGCGGATTTTTCCGCGCAGGTGTTCGCAGTTGTGGGAGTAGAGGACAGCGCCAGTGGCAAGCATGGCGTTTTTGGCGGGGTACTTGTCACCGCCTGAGCCGGTTTCTTGCCAGTGAGACATATCCATTGTTGTCAGGATGCCGTCTTCTTTAAAGCCGATTTTCACATCTGTAACGCTGCCTCGTGACCAGCCGGAGACCATTTCTTCTTCTCGGGAATATGCGCAGTGAACCGGTTTTTTGAGGTCCAGGCACGCAAGGCTGGCGATAAGCAGGTAGTGGGATGCAATGTTGCGGTCTAATGGGAAGGCGTTTTTTCCGCCGAAGCTGGAGCCTGTGAACGGGGAAACATAGTTCAGCATGGTTGAGCTGATGCCGAGAGCCTGCGCGAGACAAAGCTTTTCGTCATGCATTCCCTGAGAGTGGGTGTAAACATGAAGCTTAGTTCCGTCGAAATTTGCAGTACATCCACGAGGTTCCATAGCAGGGCCTTTGCAGTAGGCGTATTTAAGACCCTTTTGTTCAATGATTACATCTGATTCTGCAAAACCCTTTTCAATATCTCCAAAGCCGTTGTATTCCGCTGGTGTTTTGGTTTTGAAGAGACGGGTTTCCGGATCCCGATCACTCAGCAGGGCATGGAATTCCCAGTCGTTGCAGTTTGGTGTTCCTTCAAACACTTGGGGAGAATCCGGCTTAATTCCTTCTTCGATGCTCAGAACAAATTTCTTCTTCTCATACGTAACATCGATGAGTTCCATAGCTTCTTCAGCGATGGTTTCGTCATCTGCAATAACAGCTGCTACAAGATCACCGACATAATATAAGGATTTGCGAAATGCCTTCGGGTAGTTTTCATGTGTCATTACAAGACGAACGCCATGCAAAGCTTCAGCTTTGCTTGTATCAATACTTGTAATGGTTGCAGCAGGGTATGGGCTGCGCAAAATACGAGTTTGCAGCATGTCGGGAAAAATAAAGTCTGCATAGTACTTGGCGGCCCCGGTGACTCGCGCAGGACCATCTTTTTGACGAACAGATGTGCCGATAGATGTTGTTTTAATCATGGGCTTGCTCTCCGGACATTTTTTTTGCTGCACTTCTGACTGAGTTGAGGATGTGCTCGTAGTTGTTGCAAATACAGACATTACCGCTAAGCGCCTCTTTTATTTCATCGTCATTCGGGTTTGGATTTTTTAAGAGTAGAGCTTTTGTGGACAGGATCATGCCGGGTGAACAAAAACCACATTGTGCACCATATTCTTCGAGCCAGGCTTCTTGAATAGGGTGGAGGGTGCCATCTTTGGAAAGACCTTCAATAGTTTCTATTTCTTTGTTTTCTTGCTCAATGGCCAGTGTCATACAAGCTGGAACTGCTACAGAATCAATAAGTACGGTGCACGATCCGCAGGCACCTTCACCGCAGGCTTCTTTTGTTCCAGTGTGCCCGCAGTCGTTTCGCAGTACTTTTGAGAGAGTCCAATTCGGTTCTACATACAGGGAACGGGTTTCCCCGTTTACATTAAGATGAATAAGTTTTTGTTGTCTGGTTTCTTGCATGTCCAAATCCTTAAATCGTTCGTTTTCACGGGGTGCTTGTTGATTACAAAGCACTCCACTTCGGCTCCGGTTGAAATATCTTTTTGAGATGAGTCAAAGAGTAGTGGGCAGAGCGGGGTGTGTACCCCGCTCTGCCTTATCGGAAGGAGCTACCGATTATGTCTGGCTGTATGCAGGGGTTTCAGAGGCTACTGGCTTTGGACTACGGCTTGCCCACACGATGCCGCCAATAATAAGAACGCCACTGACAAGGTGAACCATGCCCATGGTTTCACCAAGGAAAACAAAGGCAAATAAACCGCCCCATAATGGGAGGCTGTAATAGATCATGCCGGATGTTGCCGGTCCGGCATGCTGTAAGCCGATGTTCCAAGTGAACCACGCAATGATGGAGGAGCAGACAGCAGAGAAAACGATGCTAAAGAACACCACACCGTTCATATTGAATACCATGGTTGGCTGAGTGGATTCCCAGATAACGCATGGGATCAGCATCAAAACTGCAAAGAAAGACATAAGAGTCATGATGGTGAGTTGAGAGAGACCTTCAGGGATTTTTCTCAGAATCAAGCTGTATACCGCAAAACCTACGGCTGCCAGAAGCATGAGAATGTCACCTGATGCAAACTGAAGCCCCATCAACCTATCTATTTCACCGTTACAGACGAGGTAGAAAGAACCAAGGAGAGCAATGGTACAGCCGAGCCAGGTGTTCAGGGACTGTTTCTGACCCATTGCAGAAGAGATTATAACAATAAATATTGGTGTAGTAACAGAAATAAGGGACAGGTTGATGGCAGATGTAGTCTGCGCTGCAAAATAGCTAAGCGGAGAGTAAGCTGCTACACCTGTTAATGCTGCTGCAATAATTTGTGGCAGAAATTTTTTGGCTACAGGCCACTCTTTTTTTACTCTTGGAAGAGTGAAAGTACACAGAATCAGCAGTGCGATAAACCAGCGGCTGGCACCGAGAGTCATTGGTGAAATTTGACCTACAGCTAATCTGGCAACAACAAAAGCTCCAGCCCAAAGCATGGTGGCAAGTAAAGCGCATGCCATTCCATAGTATGTACGGTTTTTAAACATAAAAGCATCTCCCTTAAAAATTAGGTTCACCTCTTTCTAGTGCCGCAAAGTGTTCGGTTTGCGGCTGCCTCTTTTCCATAATTATGATGTTGAGATGTTCTTAACTAGCTGAAGTGATAGATTCGCTAGGAGTGAATGATAGCTTGAAGCGCTTGCTATCAAGTAAGAAACTTGCATCTCAATTTATGGGGTACTTAAAGCAAGGGCTATGCCAATAAGGAGGAAAATCTTCTTTGAAAATACTCTTTAAAAAACAGATAGTTACATAGATTGTTGTTTGATTGTCCACACAGTAAAAAGGCGGAAATGAGTCCTCGTTGACTCATTTCCGCCTTAATTGTGTATTAGATTGATTTAACCTTTGACCCATTATTGGGTCTAAGAGTCAATAATGCATCTTTGCTCACGGTTTGGCATCAGATGTGTATTTTCTAATAAGACGGGAAGCGCGAGATTGGCTGATGTTAAGGGCTGCAGCCACTTTTCGGCTTGTTCCGTGCTGTTGATAAGCGTCAAGAATCAGCCGGCGTTCAACGGCTTCAATAGTTTCATCCAAGCTTTCAGAAAGATTGAGTAATGATGTTGGATAGCCCTGAGTTTCATAAATGGAAGGAGGCAGGTGATCGACGGTAATCATTTCACCTTCAACTGTTACTATCAGCCTTTCGATTAAATGAGCTAACTCGCGAACATTACCCGGCCAGGTATACTGGCAGAGTAGTTTTTGGGCATCAGAGGCCAGCTGTTTTCCTTTTCCATGCTGTTTTCCATATCTATTTAAGAATAAATGGATAAGTGGGATGAGATCTTCTGGCCGTTCTCGCAGTGGAGGAATAACAATATCAAATACATTCAGACGAAAGTATAGATCCTGTCTGAAGGCACTGTTTTCGACCATGAGATCTAAGTTACGGTTAGATGCTGCCAGAATTCGTACATCTGCTTTCAAGGTTTCTGAACTTCCTACAGGACGGTATTCAAGCTCCTGCACAGCGTATAACAGCTTCGCTTGCATAGGCAGAGGGAGTTCGGAAATTTCATCGAGAAAGAGAGTGCCGCCTTTTGCTTTTGCAAACAAACCGCTACGGGCTTTTGTTGCGCCGGAGAATGCACCTTCAACATGTCCGAACAGCTCCGATTCAAACAATTCGTGCGGAATAGCAGCGCAGTTGACTGTGACAAATGGTTTGTCTGCTCGCTTACTTTTTTTATGGATAAAATTAGCGAGAAGGCTTTTTCCGCAGCCGGATTCACCCATGAGCAGGCACGGGGCAGTAACATCCGCAACTTTTTTTGCATTGGTAATTGCTTGCTCCATGCCGGGGCTGCGGTAAATAAAATTTTCTGGTGGTGATTCTGATGAAGCTTGATCTTCGCAGAGCAGTTCTTCAGGAGAGAGGATCCTGCTCTCATGGTAGTTATCCCTAACATTCAGAAGAACATGTTCGACTTCATTATATTCATCCAAGACGGGGGTCCCAATAGTAAGAACTTCAAGCCCCAAGTAGGTTTGCTGTACTTGTTTGGCCTGACATTTCTTTTCATAAATGAGCGGTAGCATCGGGCGGTTCCAAGCTTTGTGCTTAGCCACCACATCCCAGAACGGCATGTCGATGAGCTCCTGCCGACTAAAACCATAATGTCTTTCGCATGCTTTGTTCACATAAAGCATACGATAGTTGTTATCATAAATAATGATTTCATCGTGCAGGTTGTCTATGAGGTTGGCAAAGGTTTCAAAATCTAACCCAAAATGTTCTGTCTTGCTCATTGTGTTTGGATCTCCAGTGGTGCAACTTCTTTTTAATAAATGAAGAGGAGAGTGTGATTTAATAATGAATTGTTCTAGGTGTTCTACGTTATTGATTTTAAATTTAATTAGTGGTCGGAAGAAACTGTATTAGTAGAATTATGATGGATCATCATTGGTTCTTTATAATGTCTTCTGTTTGTTTTTGCTAACATTCTTAAGATACAATTTTTTTATAAATAAAAAATGGATGTAGTGTTTGCGTAATTCTTTAGCCCATCGCATGCACGTTGGTTTTATGCTAAAAACATAAGTAAGCATAGGCTATTAAGTGAAATTATCTTTTCATAAAGGTAGGTGTTTCATATTCATGAAAACAATGAGATGTCTACCCGTAGCGGTAGTACATTGTTTTTGATTATATCTGCGCGGTATGACTGTCCAGGTGCTATTAGTCCTATGAATATCTTTACTGTGAAGTTATTCAGAGTGAGCAACTTAAGATAATAGAAAAAAGGTTCACAGATTTTCATCTGTGAACCTTACATTTATGTGAGGGTATGATCAGCTACTAATCTTCTTTTAGTTCGACTATCATATTTTTGAGTAAGTCAGAAACAGTGCTGAGATCTCGTACAGAGTTCTCAGCATCTCGCATTCTTTCAGCAGTTACAGTTGAGATGTGGCCAATTTCTTCAAGCGCATGTGTGATTTCTTCACTAGCGGATGATTGTTGTTCGGCTGCTGTAGCAATTGCACGTACTTGATCTGTTGCCGGTGTAACTTTTGCCACGATGCGCTTGAAAGCGTCTCCGGATTCAGTAACCAGCTTGGTGGCAATCTCTACGGCATCAGCAGTATTTGTCATTGCTTCAATATTTTGATGGGTACCGGACTGAATTGTCTGGATGGCATTGCCTACATGTCTTGTTGCGTCCATAGTTTTTTCAGCAAGCTTGCGAACTTCATCTGCTACAACAGCAAAGCCGCGTCCTGCGTCACCTGCCCGTGCAGCTTCAATGGCGGCATTTAAGGCGAGTAGATTTGTTTGGTCTGCAATGTCACTGATGACATCAAGAATATCACTGATGGATTGAACCTGTGTGCCCAGATCGCTCATTTCTTTCTTCATGTTTTCACTTAATGAATACACATTTTGGATAGTTGAAACAGACTCTTCTACAACCTTTAGTCCTGATTTTGCTTCATGGAATACTATGTCTACACTTGTCGCTGCTTCAGAAGCATTGCGTGCTACTTCTAAAATAGTGCTGTTCATTTCTTCCATAGCCGTTGCGGTTTCGCTGTTGCGTGCATCCTGCTGGCTTACTCCTTCTGCGGTAGTGCGGACATTTTCGTTCATATCAGCAGATACAGTGGTCAAGTCGTGTACGAATTCTTCGAGCTGATCTGCAGCCGCAAGCTGACCTTGCCGATGCGCTTTGCTAGCTTCTTTTTCTGCTTTTTCTGCTTGTACAGTCGCTTTTTCAGCTTCTTCAGAACGCAAGCGGACTTCTTTCATGTTGCGGTCAATTTCCTCCATGTTCTCCTGAAGTTTGACTGCCATAGTGTTTACGGCTTGCTGCATGTCAGCAATCTCGTCGTGTCCTTTAACAATGCAGCGTGAACTGAGTGTTCCATTCGCAATGTCGCTGATGACACTGGATGTTTGTACGATAGGGTGAGCAATAAGTCCTGCAAGATAAAATATGCATGCAAAAGCGAGAAGAAGGCAGCAGCAACCGGTGATAATTAATGTTTGAGTCAGGGCATTTGCTTCAGCCAGAACGACGTTCATAGGAACAGATAGAGTGACTACCCAGTTTGCTTTGGATTTCCCGAAGTGAACCGGCATAAGTAAACGGAGATCTTCGTCTGTCTCTTCGAAGACTATCTCACCGTTCTGAGCTCGTTTAAAAAGCTGAAGGCCTCCGTCAACTATGTCTTTGTAAGGTGTCCCAAGAATATCGGGCATATCGGTTGCTGCCTGAATGTTGCCGGTAGGGGCTATCAAGCTCATGCTGCCATGACCTTCGAATCCATTAACATTGTTTACTATGTTGTTAAGAAAGTCTGCAGAGAGGTCGACGCCGACAACCCCGATAGCTCTTCCATTCACAATTGCCGGTACGGAAAGACTTGAAATAGTGAATGTGAGTCCTTTTCTGTCTTTATAAGCGGTTACAGCAGAGGCACTTTCTTCTTTTGTATTAAGACTGTATGTGTACCATGGCAGGTTTAAGTTGCTGCAAGCATAGAGAGCGAGTGCGCCGTTTTTTCTATTCCAATATGGGGCAAAAATACCTTTTTCTGTACTATGAGTCATGGCCGTGACGTTTTCAGAGTCTTTTCCGTATACATTGGGTTCAAACGCAGCCCATACTCCGAACAGTTCAGGGTTGGCATCTCCGGTACGCTTGAGAATTTCAACAATTTGATCACGATCAGCAGGGCGGTCAGATTGAACAATAGCTTCGATTGATTGAGAGAGAGTTCTGCCGATAGTGAAGCCGTCGTTAAATCTTTTTTGAATGAGTAATGCTTGTTCCTTTGCAATTTGGTGACTGATGGTCTGAGCATCCTGTATTGCAGCGGAGCGTGTGAACCTGATGGATATGGTGAGCAAGACAGCAAGAAGCATTATAATACATACCGAAAGTTGAATGAGCAGTTTAAGTTTTAGAGATTTAAATCGCATAAATGCCTCCGAGGCGTTAATGTAAGAGAACAACTTAGTAAAATGAATATGGCGAGCTGTCAGAGAATGCAGTGGGGGGAGGGGAGTAATTATTCGATTTTATAAAAGGGCTGATGTAGCTATTTTTATTGGATAATCTCAGCAATAAATGTGCCAAGAAGGAGGCGTTTTTTTCTTGTTTAAGTTTGTAAAAACAGGTGGTTATGCAAATAAGTGTTTGATTGCTCATATAATAAAAAGAAAGTTTTGAGTCCTTCGTGACTCAAAACTTTCTTATCCAGGAATAGCCTAGCTTAAAACTTGAACCGAATATGGTTCTAAGATTCAATTTTGACTCTTTAATTACAGTCTGGCATCAGGTTAATAATTTTAGAAGCATAGCAGGATGTTGCTTGAAAAAACATAAGTTTCCTTAACAGCTGACAGTTTAAAATTAAAGCTTAGTAGGATTGATGTCTTCCCCAATCTGTACCGGTAGATTGTAGAGAAATTTGGCTAGTTGAATGATCAATATGGCTACGGGCAAAGTCGTTCGGGGTCATATTTTCGAAAGAAGAATGAGGACGAAATTCGTTATATTCTTTCCGCCATGTTTCAATCTTCTTTCGAGCGTCAGAAACTGACAGGAACCAATGCGTGTTTAACACTCATCCCGAAAGCTTCTGTTAAACGACTCATAAACGGGTTGTTCGAAGGTTTTCCCGGTCTTGAGAAGTCCAGTGCTACATTATTTTTCATAGGCCCACTTGTCGAGTGCCTTGGAAATAAATTCGCTACCATTATCTAATTGAATGTGTTGTGGTTTGCGCCCAGAGAACAGCCGGAGCCACTCGAGCCTGCTCACAGCATGTTGCCCTTTTATGGCGTGACCCACATGGCTTTCTAAGCATTCTCGACTAAAATTGTTAACCACAGTTAAGGCACGAATTCTTCGTCCGTTGAACAGGTTGTCTGTCACAAAATTCATAGACCAACACTGATCAATACTAGAGAGTTCTGACCGATCCATGCAGTGAGCTGCTGAAACATTTCGTCTAGGACGCTTGGAGCGCAGGTTTAATCCTTCTTCACAGTACAATCTGTGAACTTTCTTATGATTCACATACCATCCTTCCCTGCGCAGGAGAACATATATTCTTTGGCAACCATACCGCACCCGAGTTTCGGCAATCTCTCGGATACGAAGACGAAGCGCAGAAACATCTTTCCTGTAGGCTTGTAATAATAGCTTGATCTACTCATGCATAAGACAGAACAACGCCTACGACGCTGACTTGATAAGCCTGTTCCAGGTGTTCAGCAAATTTTATCAATTGAGCAGGCTTTAAAGCTTTTTTGTGAGAATATCCTGCAGCATTTGCTTATCAAGGCTCAAATCTGCAACAAGCTTTTTCAGTTGCCTATTTTCCTCTTCAAGCTGCTTTAAGCGTCGAAGTTCGCTTACCCCAAGCCCACCATATTTCTTTTTCCAATTGTAGAACGTAGCTTCTGATATGCCCATCTTACGGCATACCTCTTTAACTCGTGTTCCTGTCTCAGCTTGGCGTAAGGCGAAAGTAATCTGCTCGTCGGTAAATTTCGTCTTTTTCATGGCAAACTCCTTGGGTTAACAATAGGTTAGTTTGCCAAAATTCTCTATTTTTAACTGGTTCAGTTTATTGGGAAGACGTCAAGATTTTAATTTCGGCTTGTTGCTCAGCTTAACAAGGCCGAATTGTTGCAGATGTAACAGCATAAAAGAAAGACCCCCAGTTTCAAGTGTTGAAACTGGGGGTTATCATTAATCTGAGTCATGCAGGTTATCTGCATGCCTCTCTTTTATTTTGTGTATCGCAAGAGACTCATTCAAAAAAAGCAACTAGTTGCCGCTTGGGTATATGTATTCCTACACTGCAGCAACTTTTTGTGGTGAGTCTATTGCATGGCGCATAATAGAAATTAGCCCATCGACATCAGGATTCATATCCAATTCTTTGGATGCACTGGGGATAACGTCTATAACTTCGGCTACACATTTATTGAAGTTATCATGATCTGTTGAACCTAGCGCGTTTCTAAAGTTATTCTCCAACTGCTGGGCTGTTTCTGAAGGTAACCCTTGTTTTACAAGGGTAGAGGCCAGTAAGGATGCGGCAAGATTATACGCTGGGGCTGGATACACATCTATATTACTGAATATTTCAGAAACACTGCGAGCCTTGTCATACGCAACGCCTGCTGTTTGTCCTGGAAAATAATCTTCCAAAATATATTGCTGAGTTGCGGTTAAGTTTTGCTGTTCCAGTTCTTCCGGTAAAAATGAGACTAAGATGTCTGGCAAAGAGTTTAACGAGTGCAAGCTGTTTTGTTCCGGAAGCGGGGTGGCATCCTGTGGCACATTTGGGCTAGTCGAAATCTTTTTCAATTCATCTTGAGTGAACAGTTCCGCAACATTCATAGTTGCGCTTGCTTGTCCTCGTATGGCTTGACGAATATTATTTGCATATGGGGAACGAGATAAAGCCTCGTTTAATATTTTGAGAGGTACATAATGTCCGTCAACCACAACTTTTCCATTTAGAAAAGTAAGCTCTTGCCTATTCTGGGGGGGCTGATTCTCTAATTCGGTAATGTGCCCCATAACCTCTCTAGATTGCCCATATAGGTTTAGAAAACTTTCTGTAAAAACACTCGAAGAAGTTAGCTCCTGCGGAAGAAGAGAAGTTGCATTATTCATTTTTTGAACGAATAAAGACTCATCTTGGCTATAAAAGGCATCCGCCATTTCTTGCTCGAAATGTTCAATACTTTGGGGGCTGACATTTTCCGCCATCAGCATGTTTGTATGATCATCAAGCAACTTGTTATATGTGTTATGAATGTTTTCATACTCACTGTGCATAGACACGCTTTTTTCTATATTCGGGTCAGTTGGCGGAGTATAACTTGTTAAAGAATCTGCAATAGGTTTACCTACAAGGCGAAATACTTCTTCCGACTTAGGGGGTGGAGAGAACTTTACATTTGAAGATTCAAAAAGCGGCCCTGAACAACGGGGCTCTATGTTTATGTCTTTATCTAGGTAAAATTCTACCTTTCCAAGTGGGCTTGATATCCCGAAGGAGTCTGTTCGGGAATAGTCGTATACCAATGCGTTAAAACCCAATGTATTTCCAAAGGATTTGTGTCTGTTTTGTGAAACAGATAACACTTGTCTGTTCTCTTTTTCATGAAACAGCTTTTCGAAATATTTGCTAATATTGGTATGTACTTTGGGATCGAAGTTTTCGAGCTTTTTCTTACCAATGTCCGAAAGGCCATATGTAATAATAATGGGATCGCGGTGCCTTAAGAATTTTTCCAGCAGCTCCTTTGTTTGTTTGTAACCTTTTTGATCTCCGCCACTAATTTCTTTGGCCAGTTCTTTTAAGCGCCTCCGCTTTATTATTTTCATGGTATCAAGGTTAACATTACATTTCGCATCGGTGGGTTTTTGTGAAATCTCGTCGAATGTATACGAAACGTCTTCTAAGCGTTTTGTTTTTAGAGCATAGCTAACACCCAACGCTGGTTTCATCGCTGTATCCCCCGCACTAAAACTATCAGTAGGGGAAATGTACCCCGGGACACCAATGTCAGGGGTTCTAAAGCCTATTCCCAAATTAGTTTGAGAAAAGTAATGGTCTTTATGAATGTTTTCAGTGCGGTGATGTGCGCCTGATGCGTCTACAATGTTATGCTTAACGTCTTCGTGTGAGGTAATTTCAGTGAATATTGCTGGAGTAAGACCTAGTCTGACATTTTGAATACCAGCCTTTAAGACAGCGGCAGCACCGAACTCTAGTGATTCGACTTCATGGGTACTGTTGTCCGATGTAGATTCGTTGCTCAACTTCTCTAAGCTTTGCATCGTCAACTCTCCACCAAGGAACTTATCAAGTACCTTCCATGAAGAGGTCGACGCCTCATGTGGAAAGAAAAAATCACTACTATATGTTTGGTTCGATATCGTCTGGTCATAGTGAATTTCTGCACCAATAGCTGCTCCAGCGCCAAGGTTGACGCCCGGTACAGCAACTCCGACAGCAGCACCAGCCCATAACACCCCATGGGCACCGTTATTCTTTTCTGATGCAAAGGAGAATCGAAGTCCGGATTCCTCTTTGGTTACGGTAACCGAATTTCCGTGCATATGGCTTCCATATGCCTCTGGACATACCCCGACTGCAACGCCGGAAATAGAAGTCCCGATGGCGTTAATAACGAAAAAGGTTCCTACTTTGTGTTCGCGGGAGGTCCCAAAAGTAATAGAGCTCCCTGGCTCAAGATTATATACTATATCCTTAGCTGCTTCACGAAATGATCGGTAGTTAGTATTCAAACCATGTGCAAAGCGGCCTCTAGTTTTTATCATGTCTTCAGAAGAAAAGACTTTACTCCAGTAAGAAGCTGCATGCGCAACTCTATCTCTTCCTTGCACTCCTTGAACAATTGAATTTGTTCCGACAACAAGTGAAGATTTATTATGCGCGAACATAATATCTCTTGTCGCTGAATCTATCAGCTCACTTCTTGTAGTTGCCAGTGATGTTATTTGTTCCTGAGACAAATCTTTGTGTTCGGCAAGGTATGAAGTTAGAGACTTTTGTTGTTTTACAGCCTGCTGCGCAATGGTACAAATGGCTTTTTGGTTAGCAAAAAGTCTTGCGACCAAAGCAGAGGTGTTATCTTTTTTGGAAACCTGTACTCCAGACGCCAGTAACACTTTCAGTGCATCTACAACACGTTCTGAAACATTTTCGGGAGCGGCAATATTCTGCTCCATTTCAAAAGAAGAATATCTTAGCTTTAGTTGGTTTCGCCACAACTGGGAAATTTTATCTTTAGATGAAGCCTCATTTACGGAGCTTGTATCTAACGGTTTAATGTTACCATCTTCATCGAGCAGTCCATTTTCTTTAAGAAGTAAACGACATGTCGCTTCTGAGTCTTTGTTAAGAGCATGAACAGTGTTAAGAGCATGCCCAGCACCGCGTAATAATCCTTTTTGGATTAAAAACGGTTGATCTTTTGTCGTGAATAGCTGTTCAAGATCTTTTTGAATTGTTTTATACGCTGCAACAACATTCTTTTGTGTTTTCTCTTTTACAACTCTGGATGATAGTTTTTTAGCAGAATGTTGCTCTTCTATATATCCATCTTGCTTTGCTGGCGCTAAATATTTTCCAAATAAAAAACGTGTAAGGGGATTTCTTCCATCCTTACTTTGCATTCTTTCAGTATGCGGAAAGTGTCCTTTGAAAATGTGGGTGTTCGTGAAAACAAGTCGTCTCCGCTTATTTAATGAAAAAATGTTTTTATCTGAGTTTTTTTGGACAAGCTCATCAGTAGCAACTTCTTTCATTTTTGACTTTGTCTTGGGGTGAGTAAACCATCTGTCTCTAGTTGTTTTAAAGGCTGCTTTCCCCTTTATCATCATGTGCAGTTCACTATATTTCTCAGATTGTGGAAGCTCGCTCCATTTCTCATCTTTCGGATTTTTAAAGAATGCTTGTCCATCGTTGCATAACACCCACAAACGACCTTTGTTATCAATCGCAATTTGTTTAGGTGAAGCAGTGTGTGAAAATGGAATTGTTTTTTTATCTCCGGAAGCAACAATTTCTACTTTGTCATTTTTGAGTATGGCATAGTTTGCGTCTCCAGAAACAGCGACATCCAGCGCTCCTTTTGCCTGCATCGCTTCTTTGAAACCACTATGCTGGATGGAAACATTAACCGGCTTCCATTGATGGCGGGAGGGGATATACTCCTTCCAAACACCGTTCTTGTTTAAAAAGGCCACTTTTCCATTTGCGGTACACTTGGAGTTGGAATCAAAATTATTTCCGCCGGAAGGAACATTCGTCCAATCGTTCTTAGAATCGTCATAATGGTATATTTTGCCTGACTTGTCCGAAACCCAAAGATTATTCTCTCTATCTAACGACATGCTAGCTATAGAATTAATTTTTTCGGGAAGTCGGATAGAGCCAGTTTCTTGTTCTGGATTGTCAGAACTGAAAATGTGGAGTGAGTTTCCGCCGGAATAAGTAAGGACACTACCATTTGGTTGCATTACAAATTTTTTTGTATCGGCGTTTACAGTAGCAACATGGCTAAGAGTATATTTTAGCCCATCATTGCTTGTTGCCTTAAGGATGTCACAACCCTTTTGACTGTTTTTTAAAAGTAGGTACGGGGTGCCATTAGGTGATTCAAAGCTATCCTGTATAATATCTTTTGGCGAAAGAGACACACCACCTGCTTGAAGGAAGCTTATTTTACGATCAGAAATACTTCTTAGAAGAGAATGAGAGGCCTCATGAGCGTGCAGTGTGTCTTTAGAGTTCACATGCGGAGCAGCGGAGGAAGCAGGGGTGCTAGTCCCATTTGTAGAAGAGCTCTGAATAGCCTCTTGATATTGAGGGACAGCAACAGAAGGAGTAGAATTAACGTGTACCATTAGTTGAATCTCCATCTTAAATGATTTCAACAAGGAGTGAGCAGTTACAGACATTGTATTGCGACGTTTGTTCCTCGCAACAGAGCAGACTGATTGAATAGAAATTGTGACTTATATTTTGATTCCGACAATAGGCATATCTGGTGTTGTGGACTCAGCAGCACTATCGTTAACGTCTTCTTGTGCTATTTTTTCGAGGCGAGTTACCCACAGATCAGCGACATTTACAAAGTTCTCTATCGTTAAATAAAAACTCTCGTCATCTAATGATAGAAACGGCACTTGATATTGAAGTATCACTACATCTGAATTTTCATCGATTCCAAGGGTTGCCCCTTGCGTTTTTTCAAAAAAAACATTGGCAGCAAGAAGTGAGCGATACAAAGATTCCCTTCCACTATCCGGCAAGAAGCCAAGGGTGCTGTAGATAAAAAGGAGACCGGTCTTTTTTCGCAGTTCCAAGTTAACAATAATGCCATCAAATACTAACGAGCAGGCTCCAGTATCACTTGGTTCAAAGCCTTCAAGGTCAACACTGTTTCCAAAGCGTTTAAGCATTTCAACAAACTTACTTTGCATATAGATCTCCTGCACAAAACACCCTTTTGGGTCTTCTCTTTTGTGATTATTTTAAAAAAAATACGTTGTACTAGTTGTTATGCTATGAGTTCTATGCATTTTGCGAACCAAAGTGTAACTGTCTTATTTTGCTGAGTATTGTTTGTGTTATGTTATTTAAAACCGCCAATAAAGTGCTCAGGGTATCTTAAACCGCCAATTTTAGAGGCTGAAAGCTATGGCATGCTGCTTTCAGCCGGGGATTTATTATCTTAAGCAACTGCACCATCAAACATGACAAGATAAAAGTTAGGCACCAGCGGATTCTGTGCAGATCTACTGGTGCCTTGATAAGACAAGTTTAAATGTGTTTTATCAGGTCGCTACCAAGTGAAACTCTTGTATAAATCTTCATAAACAACAAGTTGGCTTTGATGCTCGAAGATGTTGCACTGTCAGTCAGAATCGTATGCGTGAATATAACAGATACGATTCAAGGCGAATAATTTAGAAACTAGCTTTACTGTAGCGTATATCCAAGTCCGCCAGAGCGAAGCTGGCGTGTTGTTGATCTTCTTTAGTGCTAATTTGATAGCTCAAGAGTACATTTTCCCCTAACCGTGTTTCAGGGTCATCAATTTTTTCGCCATGCTTTGCGTAATCCATACTAGCTGTGTATTCTCCACCGCCATGGCTTTTGATAGAAATGTGATGGGCCTCTACGCGATCTTTGATATGTATTCGGCTAACTGCAGTTTGTGTCAATTCTGGCATTTTAAAAGCTGAGGTCATAACATCTGCCATACAACCTTGGTGTAATGGACTACAAATCTTAGCAGCTTCTTCAATACTAGGGAATTTTGAGATAAGTTTGTTAACTTCCTCCTCAATCGCCTTAGAGTCGTTTGTGCCACAAGCACCAATATGTTCGCCATCGATAGTCACGCCTGTACGGAGGAAGTCTTTCATAAATTGTTCGCCAAAAGCCTCATATTTCTTTGTTGTTTCTGGTGATAGAGTTACAGGAGAGTTGGCTGGGGAATAAGTTTTTTCATTATCTACTGATGGAAGAAAACGAGCTTCAACGTTTTGTTTTAAAGTTTGCAGCTGGGAAGGTGGGAGTTGATGTTCTTCAGCTCCCCTCTGTTTTATCTGTGCATAGCTTAGATTTCCTAAGCAAAGTGGAAGTGGCAGGAGGGTTTCTACTACTTTACCCTCCTCGGCTAGCGGGCTGAGTACTGACGCAAGGTAGTGTTGCATTCGCACGTTTTCAGGCCCTGCTCCATTGCCTTGCGCTTGCTGGGTGTCATACATGAACCCGGCAAGGGGAGCACCTGGGTTAGTTAAGGCATTGTACATGTTCTCTGAACGTTCAATGTCTTTTTCACCTTCTCCAAGCTGAATGCCAGAACAAGTAGCTAATGCGGTTAAGCCAATAGCGGTGCGAACAGCTGAAGCTTCAGGGCCTCCTGCAATACCTTCTCGCAATTCCTCGTCATTTACGTCCGTGGACTGTTTCATTGCGTGGAAATAGTTTTCGCATGCATTTTTAACCTGTTCTGGGTTGTCAGAAAGACTGCTGTCCTGCATTTGCAATATAAAGTCAGTAGCTTGTGGTATGGCAGAACACATGCCTTCTGTCATACCTTTTGTAAAGGAAGTCTTGGAAGAGCTAACAGCGAGCATGGCAAACATTTTTTGTTCAGATCCTAAGTCTGATTCTTGGATAGTTTGCATGCAGTCCAGATGCTTGTTCACAACTTTTAATGCGATTTCTGACGCTTTTTCAAAAGTAGGCTGCTGACAGGGTTCCTTCAGTAGGCAGGCATTAAATAATTTGTCTTCAATGCTTTTGGAGAGTCCTTCCATAAGGTCTAAGCGAACCGGTACGTCAAGGCCACGTTTTGTTGCTTCTTGAAATAGTAAGTTCGGTAGTGGGTCATCCATTGAGTTATGTGATGTTACGAGTTTTGCTTGAGAGGTGATTGCTGCCTGTGTTTTGCCAAGTATGGCCATACGACATACTTCATCTCCCAACTCTGAGCCTTCTTTTTCACTAAGAGAATGATCCGACATTGCGGCTTTTTGGAGCAAGTGGGTTTCAAATTG
Organism: Halodesulfovibrio marinisediminis DSM 17456; assembly: GCF_900129975.1. Lineage (NCBI taxonomy): Bacteria > Pseudomonadati > Thermodesulfobacteriota > Desulfovibrionia > Desulfovibrionales > Desulfovibrionaceae > Halodesulfovibrio > Halodesulfovibrio marinisediminis. The sequence goes on along the minus strand of NZ_FSRG01000006.1, from coordinate 317,212 downwards.
TTGTTTCATTTTTGAAACTTCTTCGCCTGTAAGCTGGTCTTTGGATAGGCCAAAGCGTTCTGCCTGCGAGTTAACGCATGCGTCAAATTTGGACGGTGTTCCAGAGAGCATATGTTTTGTTAAGCCTTGAGCATTAATCATACGCGATTCTTTAGCGTAGGAGTCTTCACTTGTTTTAATGCTAACAAACTCTCGTATAGTTTTTGCGGCCTCTCTGCCTGAAATTGGTCTGCCTGACTCCAGCGCTTTATGTAACAGTTTTTCAGCATAGGATTTTTGTGCGTCAGTTATTCCATCTGTTGACTGCATGGTATTAAGCAGTCGTGAGGCTACCGCTAGGTTAGGGGACTTCCCTTCTGGTTTTCGTGAACGAATCCAGTTTAAAATACGTCCGCCAAGAGAGCTTGTTTTCGGAGTAAGAGAGCCATCTTGAAGGGTCAAGTGTTCTTTGCCAACCTGCTGAAGTGAGGTTGCCATAGAAGATAATGAATTGATATTCATCGATATTCTCGTTTATATTAAATGCGTATAGCAGTGTTGATGAGGTTGTCGTTTGCAATAGTTTCAGGCTCGTTTGCAATCAGTAAGTTCTTTAAGGCAGATTGCATCGCTTCAACAGTGTTGACATGCATGGAAATAAGGGCGTCAAAGCGAGTCGCAGCATTTTCGGATGCGCTTTGTATCGGGAATAATGTTGTGTGAATTATCGAGTTAAAAGATTTCTCAATTCCCAGAGCCCCGCCGCCAGTGCCTTTATAGAAACAATTTTGTTCCAAAATAAATTCATAAACAGCAAGTCGTTCTTGCTCTTCTGGAAGGTCTGCTACCTTACTGTAGATATAAAAAGTATCTTTTTCTTCGAGATATTCAATAGTAATGGCAATTCCATCAAAGGTCAGTGTGCAAGAATTGCTCTCGTCTAAGATTAGCTCATCAATACCGATTTTTTTACCGAACATGGCAACTAAATTGTTTGCTTCCAGCATGGAACCTCCTGGCAGGTACGTGTTCTTGATCACCACTGTTTAGTGGTGATGATTTTCATATTATTTATATAAAACTTAGCAAGTAAGATGCCAGCCTTTGTATGGTAAGCGCCAAGTATTCTGCTCGGGTGGAATGAGGTTATAAAAAGATAGACATTACGGCATGGTAGTTAGATTGAACTGAAGGGGTTTGGTTAGATTCTCAGTTTATTTGGTGCCATACTTGATGCTTTTCCAAGAGAAAGGTGCTTGTTTTTTCTTTTTTCTGGCAAATTTGTTGGCAAGAGTGACAAACTTTTTGGTGATCTTGCCGCAGGCATTTAAAATGCACAATCACGCTATTCAACCAGAATGAAACAGGAGGCGAAAGTGAGTGTTTGAGAGTGCAAAGCATGCGGTGCTGAGTTCAAAAGAATGTTGTTATGTTAAGCGAAAAGCTTCATTAACCAGTTTTAACTTTGGAGTTTGCAAACCTATGCTGTGTCGTTGGTGTCGGACGCTGAGTGCTCATGGTGACGAGCCTTCCAAGGTTCAAGAAATAAGGCTTTGCGCGATGATTAAAAGTGATGAGTGGGGGGGGGGAAGGAAAGAGGTCGTTTACCGTGGAAATCGATTGCGACATCGTTAAAAAACGGTGGGCTTCTTTAGCCGGGTATTGAAATGAAATTTCAAGTCATCTGAGTAAATTGTTTAGTGTGTTCTGTGAAGGAAGTATGTCATGCATCGATATGATGCATGGTGATATCAAAATAGGGTGTCTGTTCGACTTCTCGGAGAAAAGAAGAAAGTATTTTGCTATATAAGTGGGTGTCAGAATATGACTCAGCGGTGGCATGATATATGCATTGTATTTTGATAGAAAGCATGCCATGGAAATGAAGATAGAAGAAAATCTGAAGGATATTGCAAGGGGGTTTAGTCTTTAACATTTTAAAATTAAATATAAATTTTTTGTCTGTTGGTATTCTTGGCAATCACATCATTAAAGCAGGTGAATATTTTTCTATTAATCCTCCGAAAAGAACAGCCAACAAATTCCTCTTATTGACTTCAGAGCCGCCACTAAAGTTGCCAGTGGGCAGGCTGAGACACTTTTCCCTGTAACAGGTACGTTATTCGTAGTTGTTAAAAGTGTAAGTAATAAATATTTAGCGGTGAACTAAAAGTTAATAGGGGGCTTTACTGTTCGCGCTATTCCTGCCTGTTGATGTGTTATTTTATACCTTTTTATTGGAAATAGAGACCGTGGGCGGCTTCCTCTCGATTTGTTTTGTCTAGAGATGGTTTTCTCTGTTTCTAGTTTAAATTTTTTTAGTATAGCAATTGTTATAGATAGTATTCTTTTGGGAAGCAGGGATGTAACTCAAAGAGTTTGTTAAACGTTAGAAGATTCAAAGGATAAAATATGAAGCTGATTGCAGATGTAGAAAAACTTACAAAAGTTTTTTCATATATTGAAAATGTTCTAACAGAAGAGGAGGTAGTTTTAGTTCCAAAAATTAAGCTTGTTGCGGAAGAACTGTTTGTCAATGTTGCTATGCATGTTAAAGATACAGAGGATAAAACTGTTGAAATAGAACTTTCAGCAGTAGAAGATGAAGATAATACATGGAAGTTAACATTTATAGATAACGGTCCGGTATACAATCCTTTAGAAGAAGCTAAAGAACCAGATCTGGATGCTGGGGTTGAGGAACGAGTAATAGGCGGACTTGGCGTCCACCTTATTAAACATATGACGGACAGGCAGTATTATGAGCGAACTCCAACTGAAAAAAATGTGTTGCAGATTTTTTTCAAAAAATAATGACCGTTATGGAATGTGTATTCTCTGTAATTTTTTACGAAGTCCTTCTCTTGTGATACCAAGTAGCTTTGCAGCCTTGCTTTTATTGTGTTGAGTGTATTCGAGAGCTTTTTTTATAGTTATCTCTTCCATGGCAGCAAGGGAAAAATCCTCATCTTCAATGCGCTGTTCATTTTTTTCTGTTGTACAGTGCACAATCTCTTCAGTTCCAACACCTAAAACGTGTTTACTTTTCTGCTGTTGCAGTCGTGGCGAAAAGTTTGTGGGTACGATTTCTTTTTCTGTGAAAAGTGCCGCAGCGCGCTCCATTTCGTTGTTCAGTTCTCGAACATTGCCTTGCCATGAATAGTTCAAAAGTAACTTTTTTGCTTTAGCAGATAATTGGGGGGTTGGCCTGTTAAAGCGCCTACAATGTTTTGCCAGCAAAATGTTAGCTAATTCAATAATATCTTCTCCACGCAGGGAAAGGTCGGGTAGCTGTAGTTCTGCTACGTTAAGCCTGTAATACAGGTCCTCTCTGAACCTTTTTTCTGCAACAGCCTTTTCTAAATCACAATTCGTTGCCGAGATAATGCGGATATCAATTGGTATAGGCCGTGATTTTCCGACAGGAGTAATTTCGCGGGATTCAAGTGCACGTAATAACTTGGACTGGTTGGAGAGGCTCATGTCTCCTATTTCATCTAAAAAAAGAGTCCCTTCGTTTGCGCTGACAAAGAAACCTGTCCGTTTGGAAACTCCTGTTGCAACGCCTTTATCAATACCAAACATTTCACTTTCGAACAGACTGTCTGGGATTGCCGTACAGTTAACCGCAATGAACGGCTTATCTTTTCGAGGTGATGCGTTATGGATGAGTTTTGCAAAGACCTCTTTTCCTGTTCCTGAGCTTCCTAACAGCATAACATTAATAGGGTATGGAGCTAAAGCATAGGCTGTGTTGGTTGTTGCCTGCATAATAGGGCTTGAAGCAACAAAGAAGTCCTGTGTTGCTCCTTCTCTAATTGAGCTGAGAGATTTACTGCTGGAAGCTATGTTATTAAGGGCAGTTTCAAGTTCTAAGTTTTGTTGTCTTAATGTTGTCAACAATTCTTTATGACGCATTTCACTTATTTCCAAACTAACATAAAGAAGGCCGATAGCGTCAGCCAACCTTTGGATGTGCTCTGGGAACTCATACTGCTGGGTTAGCATGAAAAGTTTATTGAGGGCTTCTTCTCTTTCTTGTGTGTTAGCTTGTGATTCACCAGTAGAAAACTGTTGTTTTTTCTGCCAGGCAACCTCTTCACATAACTTGGTAAGCATCCCAAAAAGGGCTTGTTCGTCGTGCTTATTATTCTGTTTCATAGTAAAAAACGCTAAGAATCTTGGTTTGCTTTGGGATTATAGTGCAGGCACAGCATTGTAATGTCATCTGATTGAGGTGCCCCGTCTGCATGAGTAGTAACAGCATTTTTAATGTCATCGATAATTGAAGACGGTAATGAGGTTTTGTGCGCATTGGCACTTTGTGTAAATGCTTCTTTAAGTGCATCTTCTCCGAATAGTTTCTTTTCGTTATTCATGGCTTCTGTCACGCCGTCAGTATATGCAAACAGAATGTCGCCTTTTTGAAGCGTAATAGAGTGCGCTGTGTAAGGAATATTTGGTATTGCTCCAACTACAGGACCGCTTAGCCCTTCAAGCCATTTCGGGGCCGAGCTGTCTGTTTGAAGAAGTAATAGAGGGTTATGCCCGCCATTCGCATATTTCAGTTCACCACTGCTAATATCAAGAATGCCAATAAAGAGAGTGACAAACATACATTTTGGGTTATCCATCCCCAATGTATTGTTAATAATCTCCATGAGCTTTGCTGGATGGGTGTACTGATGCACGCCGGATCGGATGAGAGTCATAGTCATGCTCATAAAGAGAGCTGCGGGAACTCCTTTGTCTGAAACATCACCAATAACGATGCAAAGTCTTTTTTCGTCGAGCATGAAGAAATCGTATAAATCTCCGCCGATTTCTTTGGCCGGAGTTAAGTATGCGTCAATTTCACCACAATTCCCCATGCGTTCTGGTGGAAGATGATCTGGGAGTAACCCCATTTGAATGTCATGAGCTGCATTGAGTTCACCTGTAAGACGCTCTTTTTGAGCGTTTGTTGCCATGAGTTCTTTCACTCGTGCTCTTAGTGCACTGTCCATATATAAGAATGAAGCGGCAAGCCGTCGGATTTCATCTGCTGATTCAGCAGAAGCCATCTGTTTCAGCAGTGGATCTTGCTTTTCTTCCTGCATGAAATCTTGATTAGGGACGTTATGTGCATATTGCGCAAGTAATTGAAGAGGTGTTGTTAACTTGCGGGAGAGGAAAATGGTACCAGCGGTAACTAGAAGCGTACCTCCCAGCATTGCAAAGAACAGCCGGAGGGAGAGACTTTTTCCCGGTCCTTGAATTTCATCAAGGTATGCAACCCCTACAATGTACCATTGTAATGGCTTGATTGAATTAACATACGCGATCCATCTTCTACCGCTGTTTACGCTAAGCGATTTGAGAGGAAGGCTGCAAGTAATGGCTTTATCAGGAGTTAAAGCTGCTTGCTTTAAATCGGAGAATAAGGAGTTATTTGTTTCAGTATTTGATAATGAGGAGATATCATCCGGCAGATCTGGTGCCGGAACAATAAGTTTTCCAGAAGCATCCATAATGAAAACATAACCGGAATTTCCGTGATTAATAGTTTGCAATGTGCTGGAAAGATTTGTTGTAAGAGCTTTAAATAGAACATTTTCTTTGTTCTGTATTTTTCCAATATCGGTCCATATTCCTATAACTACGTTCCATTCAGGAATCCATTGGTGTGTTCCAAAGTATTTTTGGTTTGTATTGTCTTTTATAGTGACAAGAGAAGTTGCAGTTTTTCCTTTTTTGGCAAGTGAATACATCCTGTTAGCCACATAGTGGCCTTTGATGTCCTGTATTGTAGAAAAGTATTTTAATGCAGGAATGTCTTCACCGGATTTGGCAACGATGGAGGAGTTTTTGTTATATGCAAATAGAGTTAGACCTGCTGGTAGGGGGAATGACTTAAGCACATCCTTTAAGGGGCGGTTTGGTGCCTGCTTAATGATGTTTGCAATCATAGCTTGAATGCTTTGTAGGTTTTTCTTCGTATGAGAAGCTTCCTGAATGCGCCAGTCAAAAAGAGTACGGTGTAAGCTTTGCGCATTCAATGTGCCAAGCGCAACACTGTTCTTCACACCTTGGAGTTGGGCTTCCCCCATGCTTTTTTCTACACTATGCGAGCTGAAGAAGCCGACGCCCAGAGCAAGAAAAGCAAGAGCAGTGATAATGAGTAGACTAAATTTTTTGCATATCGACATATGTTTTCCCGCTTAATTACAGACTGTGATTATAAACAGCAGTCCCATTATGAGGTAGGACGGGAGAGGCTGGTGTAAAACGGTTATAGAACGGCTCAACAATTTTTTGATAATCTTCTTCATTAATTACAATATTTCCAGATGTGGAAAATGCCTTAAATTCTTCTGCTGACGGGGCTCCAAAGTAACGAGCCTTTGATTCGTCGTTGCAACTTTTTGAGATAGTGCAAACGGTATGTGAACTGTCGTGTAATATTGAAATAAGATCGTTAATACCTTGCTGATATATTTGAATTGTATTCCAAAGCAATGACCGTGAATAATCCAGCTTCCATGGGGAGAGTGCTAAAATAGGACCGCAATCAACCTTCTTTGTCATTTGGTGTACTGTGCAATATGCAATTTCTTGCTTTTCAAGCATTGCCCAGAAAGGTGTGCAAAGCCCTCTGAAGTAAGGAAGTTTACCCGGATGGGTGTTTATGCAGCCGATGCGAGCACTTTCTAAAATTTCTGTAGGTAAAATGAAATCATGTCGAATGGATACGATAAGATCCGGAGCAAAATTTTTAATGTCTTCTTTGCAGGCAGGAGTAATGTTGTCTCCCATGTATACAACTCTGGCACTATATGCAGCGCTCAATTCTTGAAAGGTGAGTAAGTTTGAGTTTCTGTTTTCCTGTTTTTCAAGAGAAGGAAACAGTTGAGTTAAGGGGTAATCTCGTTCGCAAAATGTGAGTGTGTCGACTGGCTGAAATCCACGCTCGTTTGGAAAAACTTTGTCTGAAAGGTAAATAGTAACTTCAGATGCTAATTTTTTAATATTACTGAGCAAAGCGTTCAGGTTGTATGCACCGATAATGTCGGCCTTTGAAAAAATCGCTAATCTCATAATTTCCCCTTAGAAAGCAATTTTAGTAAAAGTTTTGAATTTGCAATGAAATAGAAGAACGATCCTGCAATAATGAAAGTTACGCCAGTAAGGCAAACTCCCTGCAATGAACTTTTTCTTGTTGCAATGACACCAAAGAGCAGTGGCCCAGCAATCTGTCCAGAACGTTCAAGGAGCCTGAAAAGGGAAGCCATCTTTTCTTTGTTGTTTTTTTGGAGTCCTGGAAGTGCCAGAACATAGAGAAGCACGCTTGATCCAGCGATGCATTGGGCAATGCCTGTTATTGCAACACTTACAGAAAATCCGGGTAAGGTTGGATAAGCCGTTGCAATAAGAAGTGCGGCTCCAGAAAGAATTACAGCAATAGTGGTGTACAAAAAGGCTTTGTTGCTTTTGTCTATTTTAGAGCCAAGCACAGGGCCAAGATAGATGATGCAAAGGCTGTAGATCATGAACAGCCTTCCAATATCGGCTTGATTTATTCCCTGGTTGTTTAAAAAAATGGGAACAAAATAATACAGAAAGCCAGAAAGAGAGATGGCAATAGGTAAACCTGCCAATATGAGTGTAGACCACATTTTTGGGGTTTTTATAAGGCTAAGAACAGTGTCTAAAGAAGATTCTGTGGAGGTGGTCTGGCAGCTTGTTTCTATACTGACTTTTGCTGCTGGTTTGATAAGGAGAAGAGCAAATGCGCAGAATATGGCAGAGGTATAGAATACCATTTGATAGTTAAATAGGTCGCTGAGCATTGCTCCAGCAGCGGAACCGCAAAGGCTTCCTGCTAATATTCCGGCAAACATGTTCCCCATACCTTGTGCTTTGTTTTCTAAGCTTACAAGGCTGAGCTGTGCCGCCATGATAGCGATTCCGAAGCCAAGTCCTGCAAGTGCACGGGCGACAATAAAGGGGATGATGCTAGTTGATGCACCGCCAAAGACGCAACCAGCAGTTGCGAAAATTACACCTGTTGTGAAAAGAGAAGACCAGCGGTATTTATCACTTAAAAATCCAACAAGAAATATTCCTAAGCCGGCTGCTGCCATCTCACACGAAATAGGTAGGCTGCCTGCAAGGCTATTTGAGATTCCAGATGTTGCAGTATTTAGATTTCGTGCGGCAAGCGGAGCAAATGTCAGCACCATATCAAAACCGAAAAAGAAGATGAAACAAAGACCTCTTATTAGAGTGCTTATGCTGTCTGGTGTGGTAGTTTGGGGATGTGTTGTGGTGTTTTTTTCCGCAAAAAGCGATGCAAGTTCACCAAGGAGAAGCAAGCCTATGACGAGTGTTGTTCCCATGTTCAGGGCAACAGAAGTCAGGATTTTCTGTTGTGCTGCTGTATTTACATAAAGTTTCAGCGTCCCATGTCTTTTTCTTTCTACTGCATTAGTGAACTTTCCCGATGAAATAGGAATAGTAATATTTTTTCCTGTGACATTTCCATAGGACTTGGGAGTACCTTCAATAAAGCTCAGACTTGCACCAATCAATTCAGGAGTTTTGGTTATAAGTTCTTTAAGTTCTTTTGTGGTGCCGTGAAGTTTTGCGATATTAATGCGCTTATCAAGAAGATATTCAAGGCTGTATGTAAGAGAATCACTAACTTGTAAGAGCTTTTGGTTTGTAGAAATGTCCAATTTTTGGTTGAACAGGTGGTATGTCGTGATTCCATATGCAACTTGGCTGATGGAAAAAAAGACGAACAGGGTAGTTCGGAACTTTTTGTCAGCTAGTGGGTTAATGTGTGATTGGGCTTTCCAGAAAAGCAACCGTGCGAAAAGTAGCCCTGCAGTTATAAACGAGATAACCGTGGAAATTAATCCTGTGGTGTACAAAAAATCTCGTACGGTCTGAGTGATTCCGTGTGTTCCGATTTTAACTACAAGAAATCCCTTCTTTTCATTTTTGTACCCATACAGTGGGCGTATGGTGAGTCGAGAATCACCGTCCTTTAGCCACTCGTCAGTAAGAGAATTTTGCTCCAGATCCTTAAAGGCGGTTGGGGTGACAGGTGCCGTTGTGTAGAGGACTTTTCCGTCTGGATCGGTAATGTGCAGCGCCTCAATATCTCCAGCCATACTCTTTGCCTTGGATAAATGTGATTGCATGGAAGCAAATCCATCTAACGGACGCCCAAATCGCAGACCACGTTCAATAGTTGCCTCAAGTTGAGTTGCAATACCTTTGTAACTGGAAAGCGAAATACGTGTGAGCTCTGTTCTCAATGTCGAAGAAGAGAGCATGAGTGTGAAGAGTTGGACACAGGCAATAAGAATTAATGAGGCTGTGAACAGTTTTTTGATTGCACGTGACATGGATTAATTAAATGAAGGTGTTGATGTCGTTTCGTAAATTTCATCTGCAACGATGAGCAGATCAAGTGGAAGATCAATGTCAACTTTGAGCGCTGTCTCAAGATTAACAGCGATAGTTGGTTCTGTTGTATCTCGGAGCGCTATTTGATTGATCGGCTTACCCTTTACAACTTGGTGCGCCATGCTTGCGATACGGCGTCCGATCGGGTCGATATTCCATGAGGCAAATCCCATGAGTGCACCGCCTTGAACAAAAGCAGAGCCATCACGTGCAAAAGTAGGCAGCTTTAATTCGTTGTTAATATAATTCATTGTTGGTGTGATGTCCTGCAGTGACCAGTCAAAGCATAACAATGGTCCCATGAAAAAGGCATCAGCACCATTTTCTGAAAGCCACTTTAGTCCTTCCGTACAAGATTCTGTGCTTTCATCATCAATTTCTTTAATTACAAGAGAAAATCCCAATTCCTTTGCAACTTGCTCTGCATCGGAGACCGCAGCGTAGAGTTTTCCATATTCATCTTTACTGTACATGAGTCCAAGGTGTTTAAAGCGGACTACATCGTAAAAAACTCTATACATATTCTTCCATCTGTCCGGTGTGATTCTACAGATAAAATTCGGCGCTCCTGATTCGTTATTCGTTCGAACTAGATTTGCTGCGATCGGATCAGCGATACCAATACCAATAACCGGAACTCTTTTATTAGTGGCCGATTGCATGGCCTTACTTGCTGCAGTTCCGGCTGCGATAATTAGGTCCAGATCTTCTCTTTCAGAGATAGTCTGGGCTGTTTTTTTTAGGATTTCTGGGGAAGAATCCCAACCAATGCTGAATTTTTCTACGTAGGTTGGCTTGATGTCAGTGTAAGTGCTTAGCGCTTTCTTGAAGGCGGTATAGGTTCTGTCGTAAAGCCAGAATGGTCCTCCTTCAATATATGCAATGCGTACGTGAGTGGGAGAAGCTGCGATCAAAGGTTGTGTACCTGCGAGCAGAAAGAGGGATGCTATTATGAGCTTCAATAGAATACGGTTCATAAATAATGTGTCCTGTTGCATCGTTCTATTTTTTATAAACAGTGTTCATGTTTCGTTGTTGTAGTAAAAAATAGAGATTGCTTTGCAGTTGTCTTAACCAAAAATTAACCACTTTAAAAAGCATGGTACATGTTACTGCTAAGTTTACTTGTATATTACTACGTGTTTTTTTTATAATTTGTTTGTCTTGTTGAAAAAAAATATATAGTATCGCTTTAACGTTGAATTACGCACAAAATTCTATAGTCGTGATAGTTCTAAATAAGAACGATGTAAATATTTTATTGAAAAAAATTATGTTGCAAATCTTAAAAAAAAATAAATGCAAAAAAAAAACTTTTATTTGTCTATAAAAACTTATTTTGAGGATTGTTAAATTGAAGGTTGCATTTGATAAAGTAGAATCAATAGGAATATTGCATGCAGAAGGAAGTCTTGATGCAAGTACTGCACAGCAATTTGAAGTGTTATGCATTGAACACATAGAGTATGATGGCTCTAAGACTGTAATTAATTTTGAAAATGTAAGTTATATCAGTTCAGCAGGGCTGCGTTCTATTTTGATGCTCATGAAAAAAGTTAAAATGCAGCGGGGCGAAATCATTTTCTGCAATCTCTCTTCAACTATATACGATGTTTTTAAGATATCAGGCTTTTTGTCTATCTTGCATGTTGAAGAGTCGGTTCAGGATGCGATTTCTTTTTTAGAGACAAAGTAATTTTGATGACTGCCCATGAATGAAGAAAATAGAATAAAAATTACGGAAGAAGTTGTTGGGACATCCCTTCTTATGCACCTTTCAGGCCATTTGGATGTTGTGTCGGGGTCAATACTCGAAAAAAATCTAGCGCATCATATTCTTTCAGACAGAATAGCTGTCGTGATTGATATGGAAGGTGTCGAGTACTTAAGCTCTGCTGGGCTTCGCACGTTGCTTTTAATGGTGAAGCAGAGCAGGAGATACGGTACCCAGCTGTTTTTTTGTAATTTATCTTCGTTTGTGAAGGATATTTTTGAGGTGTCTGGGTTTAATGCGTTGCTAACAATATTTGAAACGCAAGAAGGGGCTCTTAAGCAGGCAGAATCATTGCGGTGAGTGCCAACATTTTTGCTATGTGCCTAAAAAGTTGCAAGTTGAGCTTTTTAGGTTTTTTTGAAAAAAGCTCTTTTTTTCTAGCATGTTAAGTTTTGGCACGCGTTGTGCTTAGTCAGGTGTAACGATTAAAAATTCAATTAGAAGGGATTTTCTTATGAATATTGAGAAGTTGATTAGTGAAGTTGATTCTCTTGAAGAGCAGCTTCAGGCGCTTAATGAACAGCATGAGGAGCTTTCATCGGTTTTGGGACAGAGTGAATTTGCGACCTATGAAGAGGCGTTAGCTGCTGCACCTGCGGAAGTTCAAGAAGCAATGAAAAGTAGTCAGCAAGAAGCAGAATGCTCTGTGCTGGATATGAGTGAGTAGTTACCTGATCTTTCCGTTAAAGTCCCAAGGTGCGTTCTGTTACTGTATAGTTATTTTGGGGAGTAAGGAAAAAGGGAACAATATACGGAGTGAATTATGTCTATGAACGTTGATAAAATGGGTGGTCTTTCAGGTGTTGGTAATGATGTTGTTGGTGGCAAAAGCTTAAGCAGAATGTTTGCTGAGTTGCAGATGATGGCTTCTGACAACGCTAAAAGAAAAGCAAAAGACTTGATGGATACAATCAAAACAAAACAAACCAGATTAAAAGATGCCTACGCTTGTAAACAGGCTCTTCAGGAGCTTCAGTCGAAGTCGGATAATGATGATAAGACCGTATCACCATTACACGCGAATTTTAAAGATTCATCAGGCAAATTGACGAATGCTTGGCTCTGGATGCCGCAAAATGGCATTAAGAATCCGAAGCTAGTTATGAAGAAAGACGATGTTAAAGCAGCAATTGCAAGGATTAATACCCATATTGAAAGTTTGGGCACAGATACCCAGACACAAATGATTCGTCTTCAGGACTTTATGGGGCAATACAACAACTTTCTTCAGGGTGCCCACAAAGCTATCGGCGATGGAAAACAAACTTTGAACGCAATTTTATCACGTTAGGGCGGAACCCGTTTTATACATTCATGAACAGATATGCGTGAAGAATAACTTGTAGTTGTTTGTGAATGAGGCGGGGCGTTTTAGTGGTTTTTTAACAATAGGTAAAACTTTCAACGAGGCGTTCAGGCTGGACAAATTTGCGTGCCGAGTACCAAGACTTTTGCCAAGTGCCAAAAAAAGTTGCAGAAGCTGGCAACAGTGCTTTTTTAAAAAAGACTTTGTATTTTAGTTGGTTATGAGTTGGCATGTTTTGTGCTTAATTGAAAGTACTGTTTTGATCTAAAGGTAAGGAGATTTTTTATGAATATTGAGAACCTACTTAATGAAGTAGACATGCTTGAAGAGCAGCTTGAGGCACTGAATGAGCAGCGCGAGGAACTTACATCAATTTTGGGGCAGAGTGAATTTGCTACGTACGAAGAGGCGCTGGCTGCTGCCCCTGCTGAAGTTCAAGAAGCAATGAAAAACTGTCAGCGAGAAGCGGAGCGTGCGGGTGCAGAAAATGTGCGAGTAGTTGAACCAGTTTCTTCTGCAAAGGCTCCGATGAATCGTCGAGGGATGATGCGTGTATAATGCATCTTGTTAGCTTAAAATAGAGTCAACCTATTACAATGTATGGAGTAAAAAATGTCTGTTCATTTTAATTCAGCAAGTGGTCTTTCAGGTGTTGGTGGGGATGTTGTTGGTGGTAAAAGCTTAAGCCGAATGTTCGCTGAACTGCAGATGTTGGCTTCTGATAATGCCAAAAAGAAGGCAACAGATTTGATGGATACTATCAGAACAAAGCAGAAAAAGCTTAAAGATGCGTATGCTTGTAAACAGGCTCTTCAGGGTAAGAAGGATGGTGTGAACACAAATAGCACGACTTATAAGGATGCTAGCGGTAAGACCGTAAAATTAAAAGAAGGTATGAAGAAGAATGGCATTAGTAATCCCGGGACGAAGCTGAATAAAGATGAGGTGAAAGCGGCTATTGCAAGGATTAATACCCATATTGAGAGCTTGGGTACGGATACCCAGACTCAGATGATTCGCCTTCAGGACTTTATGGGACAATACAACAACTTCCTTCAGGGTGCGCACAAATCTATTGGTGATGGCAAACAGACTTTGAATGCAATTTTATCACGGTAGAAGAGCAGGTGTTTAATCTTACTCATGAGTAAGGGGGGATAGTTAGCTTTGCTTGTGAGTAAGCTTTTGACCTGTATGTGTCGAGTTTTTTGATTAAGTCAGTGTGTCGTATTTGGAGCGAAAAATGTCAATTCAGTTTGATAAAACAAATGGTCTCTCAGGAATTGGTGGGGATGTTGTCGGTGGCAAAAGCTTAAGTAGAATGTTTGCTGAATTGCAGATGATGGCTTCTGATAATGCCAAAACAAAAGCAACAGATCTGATGGATACGATTAAGACGAAGCAGACAAGGCTTAAAGATGCGTATGCTTGTAAGAAGGCTCTTCAAAGTGCGAAAGATAGGGCAACGTACGGCATTTACACATATCGCGAGTCTTATAAGGACGCTAGAGGCAATGCCATGTCATTAAATAAGTGGATGGAGAATAATGGCGTTGCTAATCCAAAGTCGAAACTGAGTAAAGACGATATTAAAGCCGCCATCGCAAGGATTGATACCCATATTGAAAGTCTGGGAACAGATACTCAGACGCAGATGATTCGCCTTCAGGACTTTATGGGACAATACAACAACTTCCTTCAGGGAGCACATAAGTCTATCGGTGATGGCAAACAGACCTTGAATGCAATTTTATCACGTTAGAAGAGTAGCTGTTAACTCTTCCTCATGAGTAAGTTTTTGACCTATCGGCTTTAATTTAACTTTTTTAAATTTTTCAGATTAATTCATTATACAGTCTTTGGAGCGGAATATGTCTATTCAGTTTGATAAGGTTGGTGGTCCTTCTGGGGTAGGTGGCGATGTTGTTGGTGGTAAAAGCTTGAGCCGAATGTTTGCTGAGTTGCAGATGCTAGCTTCTGATAATGCCAAAACAAAAGCAACAGAGTTAATGGATGCGATAAAAAAAAGACAGACCGACTTAAAAGATTCATACATTGTTAAAAACTTGCTCAAAGAGCTGCGTCCTTCGGCAGATTATAAGCCTGTAAATATTAATACCAAAACGTTTACTGATTCTACAGGTAAAAAAAGGCTGTTAAAAGATTGGATGAAGGATCATGGCTATAAGGTTTCATCGTCGGGTGAGAGAGCGGATGAGGCGGCTAAAAAAACGCATATGAATAAGAATATCTTTTTAGGCATACAAAAGTTGGTTGGCATAAAAACAACTGATGTGTTTTTGACTAACGATGACATTAAGGCTGCTATTCCAAGAATTACTACCCACATTGAAAGCTTGAGTACAGATACTCAGTCCCAGATGATTCGCCTTCAAGACTTTATGGGGCAGTATAATAACTACTTACAGGGTGCGCATAGGACCACTGGTGATGGTAAGCAGACTCTGAACGCAATTTTATCACGATAATATTATCCTACAATACAAACTTCATACCTGACTCTAAAGTATTATTTCAATGATTATGTCGGGGGGGCAGGTAAAAATACGGAGTACACATGTCTATTCATTTTGATAAAGCAGGTGGCCCTGCAGGAGTCGGTGCTGATGTTGTTGGTGGTAAAAGCTTGAGCAGAATGTTTGCCGAATTGCAGATGTTGGCTTCTGAAAATGCCAAAACAAAAGCAAAAGATATGATGGAAACGATCAAAAGAAGGCAGTCGAGATTAAAAGATGCCTATGCTGCCAAGCAGGCCCTTCAAGGCAAGCTTTCAGATGCAGGCGATGATGAAGCCGTAGATGTAAATTCGACAACTTTTAAGGATTCTTTCGGTAAAACGAGGTCATTAAAAGATTGGATGAAAGAGAACGGCCTTAAGCTTCCAACGTTGGGTGATAAGGCGAAAGGCGAAAAGTTGGTTTTGTATTGGATAAAGAGATCTGGGCATAGTCCAAATGATGTAATCAAGATGAAGAAAGAAGACATCAAAGCGGCGATTGCAAGAATTGATACAAAAATCGAAAGCCTTGGCACAGATACCCAGACTCAAATGATTCGTCTTCAGGATTTTATGGGGCAGTATAATAACTTTCTTCAGGGCGCTCATAAGGCCATCAGTGATGGCAAGCAGACTTTAAACACAATTTTGACACGTTAGGAGAAGCATATGTCGACTATGATTGAAGAGCAGACGATGGTTGAAGAACAGGATGAATTGTTAGCAAAAGCTTTAAAAGCTGTACTCGAAGATGGAGCTGTTCTCTCAGAACTGCAAGGGATTAGCGAAGATGATATGGAACACACATATGCATTTGCATACGAAAAGTATATGGCGGGTAACTATAAAGACGCCTTTGAAGTGTTTAAGTTGCTTACGTTGATGAATCATCTTGAATCTCGTTTCTGGCTTGGTCTTGCAGGTTGTGCGCAAGAACTTGAAGCCTTGGACATTGCAATAGAAGCGTATGCAATGGCTGGTTTTCTTGAGCCGGAAAACCCGATTATTTCTTTGTTTGGTGGTACTTGCTTGTACAAAGTGGGAAATTTTGAAGCTGCAAAGCTTGCACTTGAAGCTGGCGTAGAACTTGCCGCAGAAAGTGATCAAGATCTTGATGCGTATGTAGCTCGAGCACAAGCTACGCTTGAGCAAATGCAATCTGTTGGAGAGTAAGTCTATGGCGATAGATAGATTACCTAATCCTAGTGTGGCTCCGGGTTACACTCCTGGTGTGGATGGAGTAGCGGCTGGTGAGCATTCAAAAAAAGGTGCTCCTCGTCAGGTTGAAGCGTCGATTCCGTCAGATACTTCTAAAACTGTACAATCTAAGCCACCGTTGCCAGTGCCAGTAAAAGGCTTGGCAGGTGTAAGTTTGGAGACCTTAGTTGATTCTATTTCTGAAAAGGAGAGACGCCAAGGTATTAAAGGGTCGATCGATCAGGTTAAGTCCAGTTCGAAAAATCGAATGGAGCTTCTCGAAAAGCGTGTGAAAGAGCTGGAGAAAGCTGCAAAAAAGAGTAAAGTTTCTGGTTGGTTGAAAGCGCTTAAGTGGATAGGAATCATCCTTGGAGCTGTTGTTGCGGCAGCAGCAGTTGTTGCGACAGGCGGGGCGGCAAGCGCCGTTGTTATGGGGGTTGTTGCTGGAATTGCCCTTTGTAATGAAATTGCATCTGAAGCTTCAGGAGGGAAGGTCTCTCTTGGGGCTGGGCTAACAGCACTCCTTAAAGAATGCGGCGTTCCAGACAAAATCGCTAATATTCTTGGTCCGGTTTTAGTTGGGGTTGCAATGCTTGCGGCAAGTATTGGCGCTGGTGCCGCAGGGGTTATTGCTTCACGTGCAGCTTCAACAGCAGCAACGGTAGGTGCAAATGCTGCGAAGGTTGCAAGTCAGACTGCGGCAACAGCTAGTAAGGTTGCATCCACTGCGTCTAGGGTTGCAAGCGTTTTGAAAAGAGCAATGGTAGCACTTCATAATGCAAGCAAGTGGACTAACCTTGCGCAGGGGGCGGTATCTGTTAGTTCCGGTTCCCTCGGCATTGCGGATAGTGTGCAGAAATATGAAGCCGCCCTTGCTCAGATCAAGACTATTAAAATTGATGCGCTTCTTGAGAAACTGAGAGCCATGGATGAACAGGAACTAGATCATATTAACAAGATGATGGATGTTCTGAATGACACT
>NZ_FSRG01000005.1:600000-754983 GCF_900129975.1 Halodesulfovibrio marinisediminis DSM 17456 | reverse complement strand
CCCTTTCCCGTTACCAGCGTATACGGTATTAGCAGTCGTTTCCAACTGTTGTCCCGTACCAGTAGGTAGATAATCCACGCGTTACTCACCCGTGCGCCACTCTACTCATTTCCGAAGAAACTTTCGCGTTCGACTTGCATGTGTTAGGCACGCCGCCAGCGTTCAATCTGAGCCAGAATCAAACTCTCCAGTTTAATAATTCTGTATTGTGACATCCACTACATTGTAGCGGATGACGCTAGCTGATCTCTAAATCAATCCGATTCGCTATTTAATTGTCAAAGAGCTTTTTTCAAGCTCCGCTCGGCTAATTTGCCTCGCGTCGAGTTGGCGTTTATGCCAGCCCGCTTTCGCTTCGTCAACAAGTTTTTGAAACTTTTTAATACGTTGCTCAACTTGTCGTTTTGCTGCGCTCTTTTTTGAAGCGCAGAAGTCTTTTTTACGAAAACGAGACGTTTCTGTCAACAGGTTTTCAAAAAAAATCCTTCTTCATATTTTCCTCAAAAAGAGCGTTGCTGCCTCATCAGCAGCGGAGAGGGAATCTACGCTCTTTTCTTCACAAGTCAACAGGTTTTTCGTTTTTTCTTATGATATTCTTTTAACAATCCGGTTTTCTTTATTTTTAATTTATGGTTGTCACTCCCCTCACGTTGTATCTTATAATCTGGCGTACTGTTCAAAGATGCGCTACACACTCCTCTATACATAAGGAGAGCAATATGGGTTTTTTAAACGCCAGTACTTCATTTACTCGATATAAGATCACAGAGCCTGTTCCAAAAGAACTCTGGCCTGAAATTCCTGAAAAACTTCGACAGTTTGCCTTTAAAGAAATTGAAGACTCTGCTGAAGAACGCGGCTGGGGATGGGTATGTTTTGACGACATGCTCGACTCTTCCTGGCACACAGCACCACCGGAAAAGGGTGCGTACCTGACCTTTTCGTTACGTCTCGACACAAGACGTATCCCAGCAGCAGTTTTAAAAAAACATGTTTCGATTGCTATTCGTGAAGAAGAGCGCAAGATCAAAGAACAGGGCAAGAAATACGTTTCCCGCGAACGTAAGAAAGAATTGAAAGAACAGGTGCAGTTGAAACTTCGCGCACGTACCCTTCCGGTACCGGCAGAGTTTCATGTTGTATGGAACATGCAAACTAACGACGTATATTTTGCCTCTACACAGGCAAAGGTTTTAGAGTTGTTTGTTGATTACTTTGCTCAAACCTTCGGTGTCGATCTTGAGCCGATGACTCCATACTCTCTTGCGATCTCCCTTATGGGTGAAGATATCGCAGAAAAAATTGATACCATCGAACCGGCTAACTTCGCATAGGAGACATCATGGCTGATTATCTTGGTCAGACAACAGACATTATATTGGGTCAGGAATTTTTAACCTGGCTGTGGTTCAGAAGCGAAGTTACAAACGGCAACTTCTCTTCCAAGGAAGGCCGCCCATACAACTTATACGTTGAACAGCGCGTATCGGTTCAGGGCGGAGAAGGTGAGACTCTGGAAACTGCGACTGTTTCCGGCAGTACTTCCGAACTGAAAGAAGCACGTCTTGGCTTATCTATGGGGAAAAAAGTTACCCGTGCATTAATTCGTATTGAACAAGATACAGAAGCATGGCAACTTACATTAAAGGCAGAAGATTTTTCACTTGGCAGTCTTAAAACGCCTAAGGTTGAAAAAGCTGACGCCAATGAGGAAGACGATGTTGATGGTCCTTTCCTCGAAAAGATATACCTGATCGAAAGCTGCCTTACGCTTCTGGATGATGCGTACAGAAGCTTCCTTGAAACTCGTCTTTCCAATGATTGGAACGAAACTGTTCAAAAAATGGGACAGTGGCTCAGAAACTCGGAGTAGAACTCTACTATGGAACATGTGCCTGCGAGCGCGATAACTCCTTCAGTTATCCTCCGCCGCGTCTTATATAGAATTTGTAAGAAGCTTGGCATGACTATAATGATTCTGTTTGGAATCACGGTCATTAGCTTTTGGGTTATTCACCTTGCTCCCGGCTCTCCTACCGATTTACAGACTACATTGAACCCACAGGTGGGTGCGGCAGCCCGCGCCCGCCTTGAACGTCTGTATGGTCTGGATCAGCCAGTGCATGTTCAATATTATAGATGGGTCAAACGCATCGTGCAATTTGATTTCGGTAAGTCCATGTCCGGCGACAATCGTCCGGTGTGGGATAAAATTAAAGAACGCATGCCGCTTACTATCGGTATGAACGTTGCGGCGCTCGTACTTACCCTGCTCTTTGCTATTCCGATAGGGGTGGGAGCTGCTTACTATCAAGGGCAATGGTTTGACAAAGCAAGTACGGTCTTTGTCTTTATTGGCTTCGCCATGCCCGGATTCTGGCTTGCTCTACTGCTAATGTTATACTTTGGTATTTACCTGCAATGGCTTCCCATTTCCGGTCTTACTTCTCTGGATTACGACAACCTGTCGTTCTGGGGAAAGCTTGGAGACCTAGCACAGCATCTCGTTATGCCTGTGTTTATTTATACTTTTGGAAGCCTTGCGGGAATGTCCCGCTTTATGCGCTCTTCCATGCTGGAAGTATTGCGACAAGACTTTATTCTGACCGCCAAAGCTAAGGGACTACCGTTACGCACTGTTATTTATAAGCATGCGCTACGTAACGCCCTGCTTCCGGTTATCACTATTCTCGGTCTTTCCATTCCGAGCCTCATTGGCGGTTCGGTTATTATCGAATCTATCTTTGCCCTGCCTGGATTGGGGCAACTTTTCTACACGTCCGTTCTAGCTCGTGACTATCCTATGATCATGGGGAACCTTGTGCTTGGTGCAGTACTTACTCTTGCAGGTAATATGCTTGCAGACCTTTGCTACGGCCTAGCCGACCCGCGAATTCGAACAGGAGGAGGTAGCGCATAATGCTTCCTATCACTTCACGTGCCTTCTGGAGCAAATACGGCATGCTCTTCATTGGCCTTATCATTGTAGGAACAATGACGCTTGCTGCAATATTCTCGCCTCTCATTTCACCGTTCGATCCTGATGCGTTGAATCTTGACTATATCCTTCAGCCACCTTCATGGGGACATCCCATGGGAACTGATGCTCTCGGACGTGATGTCTTCTCCCGAATGCTTCATGGTGCAAGAATTTCCTTGTGGGTAGGTTTTGTAGCAGTCGGCATTTCTATTTCTATCGGGCTGGTACTTGGACTCATTGCGGGCTACTTCCGTGGCTGGGTTGATGAAGCTATCATGCGTTTTGTCGATGTTATGCTCTGCTTCCCGTCATTTTTCCTCATTCTTTCTGTTATCGCCTTTCTTGAACCAAGCTTGATCAATATAATGATAGTGATTGGGCTCACCTCATGGATGGGCGTTGCCAGACTTGTTCGCGCTGAAACGCTGAGCCTGCGAGAAAGGGATTTCGTAGCGGCTTCACGCCTTGCAGGAGCCTCTTCAGCCCGTATTATCGCACAACACATCCTTCCAAACGCTCTCGCACCAGTGCTTGTTGCTGCAACTCTCGGTGTTGCAGGGGCCATCCTCACCGAATCTGCTCTTAGCTTTTTGGGACTTGGCGTTCAGCCACCAACAGCCAGCTGGGGGAATATGCTGCTTGAAGGAAAACAGGTACTGGAAATTGCGCCGTGGCTTTCCATGTTCCCAGGGTGCGCCATTCTCATCACAGTACTGGGCTACAACCTGCTTGGCGAAAGCCTGCGCGACCTGCTTGATCCCCGCTTGAAAAGATAGTCCATTTTCAACGTACCACATTCCTTACATTGCCAAAGCTTCCGGCTCTGTATAAGAATATCCGTGCAGCGATTTTTATATTTTTTAAATTTATTAATTACAGGCAGTTACAATGCTCGAACTTCTCCGAATCCGTCATCTAGCGTTAATTGACGATATGGAACTTGAGTTTTCCGGAAAAATGAATGTGCTTACGGGTGAAACTGGTGCAGGCAAAAGTTTTATCCTGAAGGCACTCAATTTTCTCACTGGTGAAAAGATGCGCGCAGACCTTGTCCGTGCAGGTGAAGAAAAAGCGCAAGTTGAAGCTTTATTCCTCATCGACGGTGAAGAATATATCATCCGCAGAGAGCTTGTAGCAGCAACAGGCCGAAGCCGCCTGTACATCAATGACAAATTAAGCTCACAGGAAACAATCCGTGCCCTTAAGCCAAAAATGCTTGTTCACACCAGCCAGCACGGCCAACAGCAACTGCTGCAACCAGCATTTCAAGAGAAGTTATTAAACGACTTCCTCCAACGTCCCGATCTTCTTGAAGAGCGCAATTCTGTTTTAAAAAAACTACGTGATATTGCCGCACAACAAGTTGAACTGCGCGAGCGGGCACGCGCTCTGGAAGACAAACGGGATTTTCTGGAATTTCAACAAAAAGAAATTGCGAAAGTTGCACCTGAGGCTGGAGAAGAAGAAGAACTGGAAGCCAAAAAACAGGAAACCCGTGAACAAGGACTCGTTCAAGAGGCTGTCGACCATACATTAGGACTGTTTTATACAGACAACGGCACGCTGAGCGAACTGATTAGCCGTCTTGAAAACAGCCTTGATGCTGTCTGCCGCTATATCCCAGAATATCAGCCTGAAGTTGAACGCATCATGGAGTTTCGCCATACACTCGGCGAAGTTGAAACTCGCTTGCGCAATCAGCCTATCAACAGACCGGATGAAGACTCCATAGAAGAAATTGAAGCCCGTCTGTATGAACTGGCGCAGCTTAAACGCAAGCTCAACCGCTCTCTTGATGAAATTGTAAACATGCAAGAAGAGATTGAGCAAAACTTAACATTTCTGGACACCTGCAAACTTGACCTCATCCTCCTTGAAAAACAGGAAGATGAAGCGCGCGCTACTCTTCAGGAAAGTTTACAACAGATCAATCAGCTTCGGGAAAGCAAAGGCGACGAACTCTGTCGCGCAATTGAGACTGAACTTAAAACCCTCGGCTTCTCTGAGCACGTACATGTAGAATTTGAATTCACCTCGACTGAGGTTTATCCGGAATGTTTCGAACACAAAGCACGGCTCATATGGGTACCAAACCCAGGTCAAGCACCACAGCCATTAGACAAAATCGCATCCGGCGGTGAGCTCTCCCGATTCCTGCTTGCAGTAGTTGGCCTGATGAACAAAGACGAGACACCAACCCTGATCTTTGACGAAGTTGATGCAGGCATCGGCGGCATCACACTCAACTATGTAGCGGATGCTTTGACAATGCTTGCCGAGCGTCAGCAGATGCTACTTATCACCCACTGGCCACAACTTGCCGCAAGGGCAGAAAAACACTTCCTTGTCCGCAAAGATGTTAGTGGCAGCGCAACCTTTACCAGCTGCAATGCCCTTTCTGAAACAGGTATTCGCGAAGAATATGAACGCATGGCCGGTGGTGGACAACAGGGCGAAGCTCTAGCCCGTGAGTTATTGGGAACTGGATAAAACAAGGCTTCACATGGTACCATGTGAAGCCTTGTTCTTATTATCTAATTAGTTACTGATCTTCAAAATCTTCTTCACGCAACTTAAAGTTGATTTCCATTCGACCTACATTCACATCATAAAGCCAAACTTTTACAACTTGTCCTAACGCAAATCTGCGTGCTGTACGTTCGCCCACAAGTTCATTTCGCTCTGAAAGATAGACATAGTAATCATCATCAATGCTGGACAACCGAACCATACCCTCTGCCATAACTTCTTCAAGCTCAACCCAGAAGCCAAAATCTGAAACGCCGGAAATAACACCTGTAAACTCTGCCCCAATATGGCTCAGCATGTACAGTGCAGTGATACGCTTCAAAATTTCACGTTCTGCTTCCATAGCAACACGTTCACGCTTGTTAAGGTGATCACTAATTGGCTGAATTCTATCCACAGGACGAATATTCTCGTAACCTTTCATCTTCAATGCATGCTTCAACGCACGGTGAACAACAAGGTCAGCATAACGCCTGATTGGAGATGTAAAGTGACAATAGCAATCCGAAGCAAGACCATAATGAGTCTGATGTACTGCCGTGTACTGTGCCTGCATCATAGTTCGCAGAGTCAGACGGTTAACCACAAACTCCTGCTCCGTTCCTTCAGCAATTTTCAGTACAGCCTGCAAGTTCTCCGCAGATGGTTCCCTTGGGAAAGCTTCACCAAGGTCCGTACGATGCAACATCTTAAACAGACCAGAAAGTTTATCAAGCTCTGGTTCAGGGTGAACACGATACAGAAACGGTACATCAACCTTGGTAAGGAATCGTGCAACTGCCTCGTTTGCGGCAATCATAAATTCCTCAATCATCATATGGGAGAAGTGACGAATTCTACGATCAATTGCAATGGGATCACCAACAACATCGAACGTAATTTTTGCTTCAGGCAAATCAAAATCAAGGCTACCACGATCAATACGTTTCTGCCTTAACAAATGAGCAAGCTCTTCTGCACGCTCGAGCATCGGTAACACAGGCGCGACAACTGCACGCTCTTTTTCATTCTTATCGACTAATGCACTTTGTACCTGCTCATAAGTCAACCGTGCTTTACTCTGAATTACTGCCGGATAAAACTTTGACTTACCGTAGCTGCCGTCTGCATAAAAATACGTCTCTGCCACCATTGCCAAACGGGGAACTCGAGGATTCAAGCTGCATAATCCGTTGGATAATTCCACAGGAAACATAGGCTCAACAGACTGCGGAAAATAGTAGGAGTTCGCACGCTCAACAGCTTCCTGATCCAAAACTGAATCTTCTTGCACGTAGTGACTTACATCAGCAATAGCAACCCACAAACGGTAACCATCACGCTGTTCTTCTACATAAATTGCATCGTCAAAGTCACGTGCGTCTGCCCCGTCAATGGTTACAAAATCAAGACTACGAAGATCAATGCGGTCAACAAAATCTTCCTCAGATGGAACTGAGGGCAGTGCTTTTGCGGCTTCAATAACCCCATCAGCAAAACTTGTTGGAATATCGTTATTAATTTTAACAAGACGTTCCTGTACACTGCCTTCTTCTTCGTTGCCGAGGCTTTCAATAATGGTTGCGGCCCATAATCCACCTTCGACCAATTCACTTGGTTCAACGACAAGCAACTCATTCTTGCGCGGACGACGATCCAGAGCATTACCTGTAGCAAGGATGGAGAAATTCAAACGAGAATCTGTAGGACGACAAATATACCCGTCCTTGCCCATCTTTTTAATAACACGACACGTTATTGTGTCACGAGCGCGCTCCAGAACACGGACAATACGTCCGTCAGGATTTTTACCTCTCTTACCCGGCAGTACCGCAACCATCACAGTATCGCCATGCATTGCAGTACCAAAAGCGGATGGTGCAACAAAAATATCTGCACGCCGCTTATCCTTTGGCAACACAAAGCCCACACCAGAGCGCTGTACCTGCAATTTGCCCGGGAGGAGGTGTAAATTTTTAGTCAACCCCCATGCGCCACCGCGCAGACGAATTATTTTCCCATCCTTTTCGAGAAATTCTATCATCGCCTCAAGATCGTCTCTCCATCGTTTGCTTAAATTCAGAAAACGATAAAAATCATTCATCTTAATCGGACGCTTTACTTCACGGAAAAGCCCAAGAAGGTCTTTAGGGGAAATCGGGCACTCACCGGATTTCTTTTTTTTCTTTTTTGCCATGCTATATGCTTATACCTTGAACAATGGTTGCTGAAAAATATTCACTATCCACATTGCCACAGGTTTTCGTTATATTATTTTTCATTTTTTAAAACAGGACGCGGACTCGTTGTCACAACAGCCGATTTTCGTCCTGTTTTTTTTCTGGAACCAGAAACCTCACGCATGGCAGCCCATTGCTCCTGCCACCAATCAGAGAACGTCTTGCCTGTAAACATAGAGTCCCCAAACTTTGTACGCAGGGCAAAAGTCCATACTTCAATCCCTAAAACTTCCGGAACCTTTACAGCATCTTTAGGTGTACAAACTAACGGCAAGCCTAAGTTACCCATCTCAGCAATTTCAGCCTCTGTGTACGCATGATGGTCTGCAAAACGCTGATGTTTGCATGGGGCGCGTCCCATAAATTTCTTTGCAGTCTCTTCTACCTGCGCAGGTTCTCCCACCCCGTTAAAAAGAATATAGTTTTTTAATAAAACAGGGCTATGGTTTTCTTTTGCCTTTTCAAAGACTTCTACCGCAGCGGCACTCACCGGAACAAGCTTTTGCGGTACTAAAGAGAAGCTGAACACAGGTACACCGAACTTACCAAGCCGTTCTTTAATAACACCTTTAAGCGGCGCTAGCGAGTCTGTTTTTATAAGAAAAGCATGTGCACGCGATAACGCACTCTGGTCCTCACGCCATGAGCCAGCAGGAATAACTCTATCCCACTCTGTTGTTAAATCTTCCGGTTTTAATAACACCAGATTCAAATCACGTTTTACAGCTAAATGCTGAAATCCATCATCAAGCACCATCAGTTCTGGCCTAAATTTTTTTTCCGCCCATGCACCAGAACGCATCCGCACAGGATCAACCACGATGCGTGCTTTGCGATGTGTATTGGCAAGCATAACAGGCTCGTCCCCCGCCTGCTTAGCTGTACTTTCCGGTGTAACAAGATATGGAGTTCTCGGCGGCGCAGCCTTGTAGCCTCGGGTAAGAACAACCGGTGAGTAATGATTACGCTCTGCCCATTCCAGCAGCCAGCTTACAACCGGAGTTTTACCACTGCCCCCCCAACTAATATTTCCCACTGCAACACATGGAGCCTTGGGAGAAAACTGCTCTTTCGCACCGGCTTCATACTGTTTACGGCGGTGCGACATAGCAAAAGAGTAAATTTTACTAAATGGATATAAAATCGGGTACAGTGCACGCTGCACTGGCAGTGAAGACATAACCTCTCCTGAGGGATAGCAGTTTCAACATATAGTATAGTCGGTGTCAGAAAATATGTCTCATGCAAAAAAAGGAGAGCCATTGCAGGCCCCCCTTATTTTCGTCATCTATTAGTGGAGATGAGAGTACTAGTCACGAGATGCTGCAAACAAGCGAAGCAGCATGAGGAACAAGTTGATGAAGTCGAGGTACAGGGTAAGTGCACCAAGAATTGTACCGCGGCGAACTGCGGTAGCATCATTTGCAGGCATGGTTTCACCCATTTCTGCAAGACGCTGGGTGTCGTATGCGGTAAGACCAGTAAACACAATTACACCGATCGCGCTGATCACAAGTTCCATTACGGTAGAACCAAGGAAAATGTTCACCACCATTGCGATAACGAGACCGAAGAGTCCCATCATCATGAAGCTGCCCATACTGGTCAGATCACGCTTGGTAGTCATTCCGTACAAACTCATAGCACCGAACATACCTGCAGCGGTTAAGAACGCTGAAGATATGGTGCTTGCTGCATACACAAGAAGAATAGCAGATAATGTTATACCGTTAAGCGCACTGTACAGTAAAAACAGCCCGGTTGCTGCCCCTGCAGAAAGTTTAGCAATTCGCGCACTCAGATACATTACCAAGCCAAATTGAGCAATGATCAGCCCGAAAAAGGTGAGCTGGCTACCAAAAACAAACTGCTGAACAGCAGGGGTAGTTGCAGTTAAAAATGCAAATACAGCGGTCACAACAAGACCAAGCATCATCCAGCCATACACGCCACGAAGATACGCGTTTACAAGCTCAGCACGGCGTACATCCGTTGCTGCTGCATTTCGTCCTAACATTCCATCCTCCGGAATTGAGTTATATTCAGTTGAGACTAATTTTTGTAATTTGTTAAAATCACGGTATCAAGCCCACTCCCGTATTGCAAGTCTATCAACACGAAGGGAATATGGTAAATAAAAAAAAGCCCAGTCATATGACCGGGCTTTCTATGGGCGTACGGTGTGGTCTGGTTATAAACCACAATTGCGAAGATCTTCGCCAAGGTATTCACGTTCATTTTCACCGAGAATCCCCAGAGACAGTGCAATAAGAGTCCACAAGTGAACAACATGATAGCCTGCTCCGTAGTATTCGGAAAGGTCGTGAATCTGTGAGTGGCAGTTGTGACACGGAGCAATGACATAAGGTGCACCAGTCTTAACAATCTGCTCGTTTTTAATTCTACCGTAGTAGCGGCGTGCATCTGGGAAGCCTGCCTGAAGAGATCCACCACCACCGCCGCAACAGTAGTTGTTGGACTTATTAGGCCATGTATCAATAAAGTTCTCTTCACCGACAACTTTTTTGATTACGTAACGCAGATCATCCGCCGCAGCATCGCCGTAGCCCTTACGAACGAGCTGGCATGGATCCTGTACGGTAAATTTAACGTTATTGACGTTCCAATCTGAATTAACCTTCAGAACTCCTTCTCTTACCCAACGGGCATAGAGACGGATAATGGATTCAATTTCAAACTTAGGCTTAATGCCGAATTTTTGCATTCCGGACCGGAGTGCGTAAAGTTCGTGGCCTCACTCGGTGTTGAGCCAATACTTGGCGCCGAGGTCCTCCACTGCCTTGACTTTGGTTCGAACAATTTTTTCCCAGGATTCATCATCCGCTGCGAACATACAGTAGTTTTCCGCAGCCCAACCATTGGAACCATAAGTCCAGTCATCACCGACACCGATATTCATGATTTTCCACAAAGGAACCATTTCATCCGGCTCAGTTACCGGCTCACGGGAGTTCTGGTTGAGGTAGTATTTTTTACCGAGTTCATCAAAAGGTACTTTAAGAGTTTCCATACCTTCCTGTTCGGTCTGCACTTCCTCGAGAACGTCTTCCACTACGAACTTAAAGTCCTCAGAGGAAGCACCCATTGCGCTGTGACCAGGGTTACGTAAGGCCACATCACAAGAGTTAATAATACCTTTCGGGCGGTCTTCACGCGGCCAGGCCTGACGCGCCTGGTACACGAGTTGCGGAATGTTGATCTGCATAGGGCAGACATACGTACACCGCTGACACATAGTACACATCCACACCCAAGGGGTAGAGGTGATTTCTTCATCCATTCCCAGTGCGGCAAGACGCAAAAATTTGCGAGGGTCCATATCCTCAAGTCCAGTTGCGGGGCAGCCTGCAGAACAAGCACCGCAAGTGAGACACATATTGAGGTTACCACCTTCCGGCAGTAACTGGGCTACACTGTCTATGAAAGAACCACCGCACTCCTTCTCAGGATGTTGCTTTGAATCTGACATATTACATATACTCCTTAACCGCTTTGCGCTGCTCTTTGTGTTGCGTTTTTCTCATAAAGCGGCTTGCGCTCTATTATAATGGGCTAGCACTGGTTACAAGGTAATGAGTACACCGGCACAACAAAAATTTTCTTGTTCTGCATCCATGTGCTCTTAAAGCCACTCTACCAGCGATCACTGTCCCACCTACATTTTTACAGCATTTACAACCTAATAAACAACGTATAAATAGACTATAGAGGAACCGCGATGGTCGCCAACCCTCAGTGGTTACACGCATTATAAAGAGCGCACCAACTATTTTGCTTTATATCGCAGGGCGGTTTCCCATCCTCATAACAGCATTTTTGTGTTACGTCATACTGATTATGAATGAAACCGGTTAACTTTGCATTTTATTGACACAGGCGAGACTTTGTTGGTAATTTGACACTCAAGTGAGTTGGTCATACCACCAACATCTTCTGAATATATCCTCAACAAATAACCTGTTATTTTCTGGTATATTCTCGCATATTCTACAACTACGTACTTGACCACTCGCCAAGTATGTTCTACCTCAGAATTACGCCCGCCACGTCGGGCGCTTTTTCTTGTGAAGAAGAAGCGGCCTCCTGACCGCCAGAAAAAAAGCAGGAAAGAATTTTTTAAGGGAAAAATGATGAGTAGTATTCCTATTTCTATTGAAGGCTTTGAAAAAGTTAAACAAGAGCTTGAAGCTCTGAAAAAAGAGCGCCCAGGAATCATTCAGGCTATTAAAGAAGCCCGAGAAGAAGGCGACCTTAGCGAAAACGCAGGATACGATGCAGCACGTGAGCGTCAAGGCATGCTCGAAGCACGTATCTCCTACATCGAATCCCAGATGGCTCGCTACAACGTTATCGACCTCAAAACCCTCGGTGGCGACAAAGTAACATTTGGTGCAACCGTGGAAATTGAAGACCTCGACACCGGTGACTTGAAAAAATACACCCTGCTCGGTCCAGATGAAGCCGACTACCAAAACGGCAGCATCTCAGTTCTTTCTCCAGTGGGCAAAGCTATGCTCGGCAAAGAAGAAGGCGACGAATTTGTTGTGAACGCACCTAAGGGGCGTATCTCTTACGAAGTTGTTTCCATCGATTTTGATTACTAGCAGCAGGGGCATCCTTCACCGGATGCACCCTACGCTCTCTATCAAGAGAAAAAGCCATGCCTCATCACACAGTTGTGATGGGGCATGGCTTTTTACGTAGATACAGCAAACTGCGATTACGCAGCGTTATTCATTTTTCTATCTAACAATTCGAAAACTTTTTTGGCTTCTGCAAACTCAGGGTTCACCTCTAAAGCTTTTGCAAGCATAACAAGCGCTTTTTTATACTCTTTAATTTCAATAAGAACGCGTCCTATATTGTACAACAAATGCTCATCCAGTGCCGAAAGCTTCTGCGCCCTGCTATAAAATTGCAGTGCTTGTTCATACATTTTATTTTTTCGAAGTTTAATGCCGAACTCGTTAAACATATGCTTATGTTCCGGAGCAAATGTAGCTTCTATTCCTACCAACTTCGAAAAAACGGCCTGCCCTTTGCTTATCTCGTTTCTGTCAAGATACGTCAGACCAAGGCCGAATGTAGCACGGACATTATCTTCATCCATTTCCAGAACCTGAAGAAATTCAACTTCAGCTCCGTAAGGCTGCCCGTTCACACGTAATCGCTCACCTCTGGCAATACCCTGAGCAACCTTACGCATGGCTGGATAAATTTTTTCTTGATAAAAAGCAGGTTCGGGAGAGTAGTCTGCCATAAGATTCTCAAATGAGACTTTATCGTACTTTTCAAACGGAATATGGCTCTTATTCAGCTTCCATAACGTAATGTCACCATTACCTTCTTGTTCTGCATATACCATTACTTCAATTTTATTTGTCCGCTTTGTTGCACCAAAGCCCACTCGTACTAATTTTTCAACAGAAAAAGCCCCACGAATAGGCTGCTCCTGATGGCTGCCTTTCATACACATACCTCTAGCTAATAAAAAAAGCTCATTACAACCTAGTAATACAGAATAAATAAACCATACATAGTTGTTATGTCGTTACATAATCATGCTAACGGCCATCTGTCATCCTTTTATGGTACAATTTTTCCGAATTGAAGCATTACGGAGGATATATGTCTCGTTATCTCTGTATTCACGGTCACTTTTATCAGCCCCCCCGCGAAGACCCATGGCTCGGCGAAATAATGCCGGAAGGCAGCGCTGCCCCTATGCTCAACTGGAATGAGCGAATTACACGCGAAAGCTACAACCCGCTTGCCTTTGCCAGACGTCTTAATGGCAATGGTAATATTATCGAACTGGTAAACTGCTACGAATGGATCAGTTTCAATGTCGGTCCGACACTCATGCGCTGGATGGAAACAGCATTCCCCGACCTCTACAACCGTATCATTGAAGCAGACAAAGCAAGTATCCGTAGGTTCGGGCACGGCAATGCCATTGCCCAAGTCTATCATCACAGCATTCTCCCACTGGCAAAAAATAGAGATAAAGAGCTCGAAGTGCAGTGGGCAATTGAAGACTTTGAAAGACGTTTTGAAAGACGTCCGGAAGGAATGTGGCTTGCGGAGTGTGCTGTAGACACAGAGACTCTTGAGGTACTGGCAGCACATGACATCAAGTTCACCATTCTTTCGCCGCATCAGGCAGATGCTATAGAAAACAACGGAGAATGGTACACAGTCAATGGCAACTCATTTGACACGTCCATACCATACCGTATCGATCTTCCAAGCGGACGTTCTATCGCTATATTCTTTTATGAGGCAGATATATCACAGGCAGTAGCGTTTGAACGACTTCTTGCTGACGGTGAAAAGTTTTGGAAAAAAATTGCGTCATTTGCCAACAACGGCATCCTTACAATCAGCACTGATGGAGAAACATACGGCCATCATTGTAAGTTCGGCGAAATGGCTCTTGCCCATGTAATAAACAACGCACGCACAGAGCGGGACAATATCGAACTAACAAACCTTGCAGCATTCCTTGCAAGTCATCCGCCGCAAATACAGGTTCGGTTGCATGAACCTTCTGCCTGGAGCTGCGCGCACGGCGTAGAACGCTGGCAGAGTAACTGTGGCTGTACTGATGGCGGCCATCCGGGGTGGAATCAAAAATGGCGCAAGCCCTTGCGTGACGCCCTGAATTTCATGAAAGACTGCGTGGACAATTACTTTGATTTAAAAGCACACGAATATTACAACGCACCAGAAAAAGCACTGTATGCATACGGTACTGTCCTTTCCGGAAAAACACACCTTGATGACTTCTTATCTGCTTATGTCCGTGATGGACTAACAGCCCAGCAACGACACGAAGCCACCCTTCTCATGTTTATGCAGGAGCAGGCACTTTCCAGTTTTGCAAGCTGTGCATGGTTCTTTGACGAATTAACGCGAATTGAACCCAAAAATGCCCTGTCCTTTGCCTTACACGCGCTAGACATTCTAGCAGAGTTTGAAGGGCACACTCGTCTTGATGACTTTGAAGAAATACTCGAAAGCGCTGTCTCCAACAAAACAGAACATAAAACAGGCAAAGACCTTTTACATGACAGAGTACTCCCCCGCAGAGAATCTGAAGCATCATTATTACTTCAGGCACTCCTACTAGTTGAGAACGACAAGGATTTTCCGCAAGAAGGAAAAACAAGCATTGTTTCATGGAACAATGTCACCGTTAAACTCACTCCGGACAATGTAGAAAACAACCACTTTTCAGGAAGTGCTGTCATATTTTGGAAGGACTCCAAGGTAGGAATTAATCTTACATGGCAATCTGCCAAACTCCCGCACGGCTTCATAAACAGCACTACAGTTAGCGCCACTGTTGAAGGAAAAGGGAAACAAAGTTGCAGCTACACCTCTCTGCCTCGAAATAAACGGCAGTCGATTACCTACCACTTCATGCAGCACGTAATTGATGACCTTGTCGCAACATACACCCCACTAGGGCTGGATGCTACAGTGCTCTTCGAAACATGGACTGAAAGCCAGTACGATCAACCAGCAGGCCATCTCTGGGAAATCATATGTCCAGCACTTATTGAAGGCTATATCTTCTCTGAGCACTGCGAAGTACAGCTTGATGCAGAGCAAATACGCTGCTTGCGCAGATACCTACTCCACTGGATCTCTCGTAAGCAATTTGACCCTAAAATAACAATGGACAAGGTAGAAGCAAAGTTAATCAAAATGCTCTCCGGCACTGCCCCTGATTACTTAAAAGCAGCCAGTGTCCTCCAGAGAGCAAAGGAGCTGTTCCCTGAAGCTCCTATGGATGCATTGCTTCACTTCCTTTGGCTGGAAAAACAGCATGATCCACATATTCGTAACATTGCGCGTCTCATTAACCTTGTTTTACCGTAAGTTCGACAGAAACATGCTACTTAAGGATGGAGAAAAAATCTCCATCCTTTTATTTTTGCAGGTAAAAAACACCGAAACATAGTTATCACATTGCGTCACAGACTTGTGCAACATGCGACACTTTTTCGTAACACTGCTTCATTACTTTCCACCCAACGCAACGAAAACTATCTATGCTTTTAATTTTGGAGGAATCATTATGCGTCCTTGGTACTATATTCTTTCTGCTTTTTTAGTTGTAACCCTTACTGTTCCTGCTATGGCAGCTAATTCTGTTACCGTAAAAGGCTCCACTACTGTACTTCCTATCATGCAACGTGCTGTTGAAGCATTCATCGCTGAAACCGGTACTCCAGTAGCTGTTTCTGGTGGCGGATCTTCAAACGGTATCAAAGCGCTTCTCGACGGCAGCACAGATATAGCTATGGCATCCCGCACAATGAAAGGAAAAGAGATCAAGCTTGCTGAATCTAAAAACATCAAACCGGTTGAACACGTTATTGCACTTGATGCTGTTATCCCTATTGTTCACCCATCCAACACAGTAGACAACCTCACTTCTGATCAGCTTAAAGCGATCTACGAAGGCAAAATTACTAACTGGAAAGAAGTTGGCGGCACCGACGGTAAAATTATCGTTATCTCCCGTGACACATCTTCCGGTACTTACGAAACCTGGCACAAAATTATCATGAAGAAAGCACGAGTATTCCCTGGTGCACTTCTTCAGGCTTCTTCTGGTGCTGTACTTCAGGCTGTAGCGAAAAACAAAAACGCTATCGCATACGACGGCATTGGTTACATCAACGATACGGTTAAATCACTTTCTGTAGACAGCGTCATGGGTAGCGCAAAAACTGCTAAAGACAAAACCTACCCAGTAGCACGGACCCTGCAGATCTACACCACTTCTAAACCTTCTCCAGATGCAACTAACCTCGTTGAATTCATTCTTTCTCCGAAAGGTCAGGATATCGTCGAGCAGGCTGGCTTCATCCGCCGCTAGGCAAGCAGCCGAACTATCAACCTGCCTTTCCTTACCTTCAAGGAGAGGCAGGTTTCATACATCTGCACTATTAGGGACATGCTATGCGGATTACAAGACAACATAAGGAAATGGCAATTCACGGCAGCTTTTTTGCCATTGCCTCAACGAGTATTCTCGTCCTTACCCTCATTATGTTTTTTCTCATTTTTGAGGGATTGCCTATCTTTCAAAAAGTTTCCTTCACGGATTTTATCTTCGGGCAATACTGGTATCCAACTGACGATCCGCCAGACTTCGGCATTTTCCCGATGATTGTCGGTTCCCTTGCGGTAACAGTGCTCTCTTCCTGTATTGCAATTCCCCTCGGGCTGATGACTGCAATCTATCTTGCAGAAATAGCAACACCACGCATGCGCGGCATCATCAAACCGCTTGTTGAAATGCTGCAAGCACTTCCTTCCGTTGTTATCGGTTTTTTTGGCATGGTGGTAGTAGCACCAATGCTTCAGGAGTGGTTTGGAATCGCCACAGGACTAAACCTGTTTAACGCTTCTGTGATGCTTGCTTTTATGGCAGTTCCAACAATCACATCTATTGCAGAAGATGCCATCTACAGCGTACCGGAGGAACTTAGAGCTGCCTCCCTAGCTCTTGGTGCAACAAAATGGCAAACCATTGCCAATGTGGTTGTCCCTGCGTCCCTTTCGGGCATCAGCACAGCTGTTATCCTTGGCATGGCACGTTCTATCGGTGAAACAATAGTTGTTCTCATGGTTGCTGGCGGCGCAGCTATGATACCGGGTTCAATTTTTGATCCGGTACGTCCAATGCCTGCTTCCATTGCCGCAGAGATGGCAGAAGCACCATACCAAAGTGACCATTACTATGCTCTCTTTGCAACAGCCATGGTTCTGTTCATGTTCACTCTGATATTCAACATTCTTGCAGCGTATGTTGCAGAAAAGAAAAAACAAACCGGCACGGCGTCGCTGTAACAGTAAGGAGAAAAGAATGTCCCAATTAGCAGACACCACAGGAGTCCCTATGGCACAGCTTCCTCCTGCCACATCCAAAACACACTCCATACGGCATTTAAAACAAAAATGCATGTTCACGCTATTCAAGCTATGTGTAGCTGTTAACGCACTTGCATTAGCCATTATCTGCGGCTTTGTGCTCTACTACGGCGCCCCGGCCATCTCTTGGGAATTTTTATTGGAAAACCCACGCAACGCCATGACTGAAGGCGGCATTTTCCCATGTATCCTAGGGACAATTGCCCTTTCTTACGGTTCCATGCTCATTGCCCTACCATGGGGCGTTGCTACAGCAATATACCTTCACGAATATGCAAGACCGGGCAAAGTTGTCCACCTGATTCGACTGGCCATTAACAACCTTGCAGGCGTCCCCTCTGTAGTGTTTGGTCTATTCGGCTTATCACTCTTTGTTACGGTTCTTGGAATGGGGGTTTCCCTCCTTGCAGGTATTCTCACACTCGCAGCTCTTGTCTTACCTCTTATTATCGGTGCCTCCGAAGAAGCGCTGAAGAGTGTTTCCCCCACTTATCGTGAAGCTTCATTAGGACTTGGTGCTACAAAATGGCAGACCATTTATCATATTGTGTTGCCAGCCGCAGCTCCTGGTATTTTAACCGGTGCTATCCTCTCTGTAGGACGTGCAGCCGGTGAAACAGCAGCTATCATGTTCACAGCAGCAATGTTCTTTTCACCAGAACTTCCACATTCCGTTTTCGACAGCGTTATGGCGCTGCCATATCACATCTATGTTCTAGCAACAGCAGGTACAGACATTGAGCAGACCCGCCACCTGCAATATGGAACAGCGCTTGTGTTGATTGCACTTGTTTTAAGCATGAACTTTCTGGCTATTATGCTTCGAGCACGTATGCAGAAAAAGCTCTCATAGGTTGTTACCCTAAAACTCGAGCCCACTATATACAAAGAGCCCGCAGAAGCCCGACCCTGCGGGCTCTTTGTATTTTATTCAATTCTAACAGATTGCATTGGTAGCTCCCCGCTTGCAGTGTTATTCGTTGCGAGCCTACGGTATTGTGTGTATTTTATAAAAAAAACTGCAAGGGAAACATATGCCTAACGAAAAATACCTTCTTAACGATGTGGATTTTTTTGGTATCAGAAACCGAAACGAAGCACGCGTGATTAAGATGATCAAAAAGGTTATGGAAACTCCTCCATATTATCAGCCATCTGAAAAAGACTTATTTGACATTTACGCATTAGCACTTAATTCTCTTCCAGCAAGGTATGCACAGCAAGGAACCATCGTTTTACGTGACCCTGTCCGTGACAATGAAATAGAAGATGCTGTACGCAAAGCCTTTGCAATCGTCGTTGAAAACCCTAAACCCTAATTCAGGATTAGTATGATCTCCGTTGATACCCACATACACACGCTGTTCTCCCACGGCAAAGCCACCCCGGAAGAAATGTACGAAGCTGCCATAAAAAAAGGGATTCGTGTATTCGGCTTTTCTGAACACTCTGCACGTCCACTGAACATGAATTATCCACGGGAATACAGAGACCATTTAGCAGCACATTGGGACACCTACATTGAAAAAGTAACAGCGCTGAAAGATAACAAAGACGACGTTACTGTTCTGCTGGGTATCGAGATGGATTGGATGGAAGGCAACGAGGATTTCATTAAAACCGAACTTGCCAAGCATGAATTTGACTATGTGCTCTGCGGCATTCATTTTTTGGAAAACTGGGGATTCGATTACGCAAAAGCGGACTGGGAGTCTCTCCACTACAATGAACTGGCAGCAATCTACGAAAAATACTACAGCACCATGATCACCATGGCTGAAACAGGTATTTTCGACACTATTGCTCATCCGGACATCATTAAAATTTTCTCCTGCGATGATTTTACTAAGTGGATTGCAACAGAAGAAGCGCAAGTTTTAGTAAACAAAGCTCTTACTGCCGTCCGTGACGCAGGCATGTCCATGGAGATTTCTTCTGCCGGTATCCGCAAATTTTGTCAGGAAATCTACCCAGGTGAAACAATCATGGGAATCGCCAGCAAGCTTGAATTGCCGATTACCTTCGGTTCTGATGCACACTCCACTACATCTGTAGCATTCAGCTTTGACAAACTGGAAGAACATGCACGTCGCTTCGGCTACAAGGAAAGCGTATACTTTAAAAACCGTAAAATGCATTCACGTCCGTTTTAACTGACACGTATGCTGAATAAACATTCAAAATTTAACAGCCTCACACAGATTGCTGGAGTTCACGATACGCAAGAAACTCTTATGCTTGCAGATTGTGGAGTGCACTGTGTGGGGCTGCCATTACGTTTGCCGGTCAACAAAGAAGACATCACAGAAGACGAAGCTCGCACAATCATCCGCGAAACTCGCAATAAAATTATTCCTGTCTGCATCACATATTTAGATCATGCTGAAGATATTATGCAATTCTGCCGTGAACTTGATGTCGCCCATGTACAATTACATGGCCACATTGAGTTAGAAGAGCTGCAAAAGCTTGCACGCATTGCACCACATCTTTACATCATCAAATCACTCGTCGTGCAGGCTGATGGCAGCAACAAAGAAGCACTCCTACAGGCCGTAACTGAAACAGCCCCTTTTGTTGATGCATACATTACCGATACGCACAATCCAAAAAACGGAGCCGACGGCGCAACTGGTCTGACACATGACTGGAGCATTTCCGCTCAGCTTGTGCAACACTCTCCACACCCTGTCATTCTTGCAGGGGGGCTGAATCCTGAAAACGTCGCCAATGCCATCCGCACCGTAAAACCGGCAGGTGTTGACGCTCATACCGGAGTTGAAGATTCTACCGGTAGGAAAAACAAGGCTCTCGTATGCAAATTTGCCAGTGAAGCAGCCAAAGCTTTTGCAGAGCTCACATCCTAACCGCCTCTCTCCCAAGGAATTACAGCACCTTTACCAATTCTATCTTCTTGTGAATCTCAGTGATTTACAGTATGTATCCTGCGTGGGCTAAAAGATTTCAAGAGCTGGCAGGCTCAACAGACAAGGAGTGACAGAATGGATTTCTTTTTCTTTTTTCTCGGCTTAGCTTGTGTACTTGGCGCACTGCGCTACATCAAAAAAACTAGCTAACGACCGCAACCACGTACCACAAAGTACGGGTTGACCGGACCGTCGGTCTTTTTTAGGACATGAACTGCTGCAGTACATGTCCTTTTTTGTGCCCTACAGCACAGCATTCCCGCATGTTATTGCTTACGATCTCGCTCTATGTGCGAGATTTTTTATCTTGTAACCAGATAGCAGCTTGCAGCCACAAAAAACACTATTCCATTAACTCCAACTGAGATTGGGTTCGTTATCCATAATCAGGCTTACAATACCCAGTCTAGTGTGAGGCAACTAGTTTGCTCTCATAAATAAAGAAATGTCAGCTAGGCGACAGATAGGTAACACCTCTCAGCGGTATTTCTTGGTAGGCATTGCTATATTTTTTTTTAACCAAACGTAGACGAGGTTTGAAGACTATGTCTCAAAAGATTGTGACGCCCCATGCTCTACGGCGCGTTATCCAGTGTCTTTTTCTCTTTTTCTGTCTCTTTATTGGCTACCGCCTCTTCCAGCACTTCCTCTGGGCAATCGGTCAATCTTCCGAGTTCGTTCCAAAGCCTCCGTCCGTTGAAGCCTTTCTTCCTATCAGCGCGCTTATGGCGGCTAAACGTTTCATCCTTACTAACAAATGGGACATGGTTCACCCAGCTGGATTAACACTCTTTTTTGCTTTCATCTGGATGGCGCTTCTTTTCCGTAAAAGCTTTTGTGGCTATATCTGTCCAGTAGGATTTGTATCCAACCTTGTTGAACAACTCGGACGCAAGCTAAAACTGCAAAAAGAACTGCCAACTAAAGTAGAACACATTCTTTCAGTACCCAAATATCTTATTCTAGGTGGCTTTGTGTACTTCATTGTTATCAAAATGAGCACACGTCAGATCGAAAGCTTCCTTACGCTTCCGTACAACTATGTTGCAGATTCCAAGATGCTGACATTCTTCCTAGCCCCATCTGGAACCACACTTCTCATCATTGCTGTCCTCGCGGCTCTTTCCCTTTTCATCCGCAACTTCTGGTGCCGCTTTCTCTGTCCTTATGGTGCGTTGCTCGGTTTATGCTCCACATTCAGCCCTACCGCCATTACCCGTAATACAGAAATTTGTGTGTCCTGTGGTAAATGTAGAAAAATCTGCCCATCAGCTATCCATGTTGACGAGCGCAGTGTTATACACTCACCAGAGTGTATAGGCTGTGCAGAATGTGTGGGAGTTTGCCCTGTTAATAAATGCCTTACCGTCCGCACGTTCAACAAGAAAGTTCCATTTGTAACTATCGCCATTGGTTGTTTGGGGACTCTAATGGTCTTTTATAGCACAGCAGTTCTAACTGGACACTGGTACTCTGAGACCACACCGGAATTAATCCGAAAGTTCCATATGCTCATCTTCAACAAATAATCTACAAAGAAGAATAACGTTCCAATAAGTTAGGCAACCTTTTCCACTCGAAAGGTTGCCTTTTTTCTGGCGCGTCTTATACATTCCAGTTAAAGGAATTATTCATATTCATTCAGGCAATTGTTTATTTTCGTAAGGAGACTCGAGAACAATGACAAGCAACTTAAAAACAATGATGTTACTTGCCCTACTCTCCGGTATTATTATCGTTCTGGGTGGTGCACTTGGTGGTAAAGGCGGAATCATTATCGCTTTTGCTCTGGCGCTTCTCATGAACGTGGGTAGCTACTGGTACT
Organism: Halodesulfovibrio marinisediminis DSM 17456; assembly: GCF_900129975.1. Taxonomy (NCBI): domain Bacteria; kingdom Pseudomonadati; phylum Thermodesulfobacteriota; class Desulfovibrionia; order Desulfovibrionales; family Desulfovibrionaceae; genus Halodesulfovibrio; species Halodesulfovibrio marinisediminis. The sequence goes on along the minus strand of NZ_FSRG01000005.1, from coordinate 732,531 downwards.
CTGATAAGATTGTTCTTCGCATGTACGGAGCACAGGAAGTTGGTCCTCAGGATGCACCTGTTCTGCATCAGATAGTAGAAGAGCTCGCGTACAAAGCTGGTATCCCTAAACCACGTATCTGTGTAATCCCAGAACAGGCACCAAACGCATTTGCAACAGGCCGCGACCCTGAACACGGCGTTGTTGCTGTAACTCAGGGCATTATGCAGCTTCTTTCCACGGAAGAACTAAAAGGCGTTCTGGCACACGAAATTGGACATATCACCAACCGTGACATTCTGATCCAATCCATTGCAGGTGTTCTGGCATCAGCCATCGTCAGTATCGCTAACTTCATGCAGTTTGCCGCTATCTTCGGTTTTGGCGGTGGAGACGATGAAGAAGGCTCTAACCCGTTTGCGGCGCTGCTGCTTGCGTTTGTGGCACCAATCGCAGCCAGCCTTATCCAGTTCGCAATTTCCCGTTCCCGCGAATACCTTGCTGACGACACAGGTGCAAACCTGTGCGGCAATCCGCTGTATCTCGCTTCAGCACTTGAAAAGCTGAATGCCTACTCACAGCGTGTACCAATGCAGCATGGTGGTGAAGCAACTGCGCACATGTTTATTGTTAACCCGTTTTCTGGCGCCAACTTAGCAAAACTGTTTAGCACTCACCCGCCAATTGAAGAACGCGTAAGCCGACTTCGCCAAATGGCACACAGGTAATCACAAGCCCCGCTCTTGCGGGGCTTTCTTTTTGCTTGCTAGGCTCTTTTACCTCAGACAAATCTCCGAAGAAAAAAAGCCAGTTTCTAGTAACCGACAGGTTGTCTACAATTAAATCTGATATTGTTTTAAGATATGGTAGACGTTCGCCTCACATAGTAAGGTCACCTGTACGATAACAACATACTTTCTATGAAAGGAACATAGCGATCGTCAGGAGACACTTGCTAAGAATTTAGCAAGAAGCTACAACGCGACTTTGACTTACGATTAATTTAGGACTGTAGAAAGAACTATGATTGAACTTGGTGAATTAATTTCTTCCGTTGGTGGTTGGAGCAATATTTACGTAGTAAAAGACGCACCTAATAAATGCGTGAAGGTGCTTGCACCACATCGTAAGTATCAAGGAGAAAAGCCCGATCCAAATCTAGTTGCAAAGAAAAAATACGGCATCGACAACATGCTCGAATTTGAATACGCCAACTACCAGAAAATTATGAAATGTGTGCCGGACAACCTCAAAAAAAACTTTGTCCATATAGATGGTATGCAAATGACATCCATCGGCGTTCGTGGCCTCGTCATGGAACGAGTCATGACAGCCGAAGGGACAACCGCACCAAGCCTTGATCACTACAAAGGTGAACCACTCCCTGATGCGTTCTTCTGCAAGCTTGAACAAATTCGTCGTGAGGTTTTCCATAAACACTCACTCGATCATTTCGGCGTAGCACTACGAAATGTTCTCGTTCGAGACAACCGAACCCCTGTGTTGATCGACTTTCAGAAAAACCGTCGAATTTACCGCAGTCAAATAAACCTCTACATCCCATACTTCACACGCCAGAAAGTAAGACGTAACTTTCAACGCCTTTACGAAGAAGCTCACGTACAAGACTGGACAACTGTTAAAGACTTACATTGCGACTAATACGTTACCTCTCAGAACTTTCTCAAAAACAAAAGCTCAGAACTCTTCTTTGGTTCTGAGCTTTTCTCATTTAAACAGCTCCCCTTATGCGGCACATATTCTTCTTAACGTATTCTATGGACAACAGCTAAGCGCTCACCCCACAATTAAGGATACACCCTGCTTAAAGATGAAGGGCAGATTCCTCCCGAAAATACAACTAAATTCTCCTGCCTTCTTATTCACTCATATTGTATTGCGATTGCAGAGAGCTTCATTTCTCCATACACTGTTGTGTATGAAAGATATTCACCACGAACTTATAGACTTTATTGAATCCGGCAGCCCATTTCATCGTTTTCTTAACATTCAAGTTATTGATGCAAAGCCTGGCTTCATAAAATTACGCCTGCCATACAAAGAAGAGTTTGGTGGAAACATGGAGCGTGGAATTTTACATGGCGGTATCTCTGCCATGTTTGTTGATATTATTGCAGCTTCTACGTTGTGGACCCACTTGGGACCGGAAGATAAAACCGCAACAATTGACCTTCGTGTAGATTACCAACGACCAGCGATGCTGGAAGATTTACTCGGTGAAGGCGAGGTTCGCATGTTGTCTAATTCTATTGCTAACGTACATGTACGCACCTACAGTGCGTCTACTCCGGATACCGTACAAGCTGAAGGACGTGCGGTTTTCCATATCAAGCGGAAAAAATAAGCCACCACTTAACCGTGGTGTTCCCGCGCGCTCTATTCACAAACAAAAAGCGCTGTTCAGTTTTACTGAACAGCGCTTTTAAACTGTTTCTAAGCAGAGAGGCGTGAGTACTGCTCAGAGACAGGGTCTACTATCTAAAGCGAAAGCTCATAGAACGCCCTTCCCCCGAACGGTGTGTCTGTAACAGAATCACTCTGTTCTATCAGCTACGCGGCACACCATCGTGTGCCTAATTTTTTAATCAGCCTGCTTACGGATAAAAGACGGAATTTCGAAATCTTCCTCGAAAACGAAAGTGTCTTTGCCTGGCTCATGAGCATGACGTACTTTGTGTGCACGCTGTGCAGCCTGTGCACTACGACGGATATACGTTGGCACGTTGGTGTCGTCTGCTTTAAAATCGTAGCCTTCACGTGCTGGCTCTGGATGAGTGATATCCATCTTGGGCTCAACACGAGGAGCAGCAACTGGCTGTGGCTGCGGCACTGGCTGTACAGGCTGAACGGCCTGTGCAGGAGCAGCTTGAGCAGTATAAACCTGCTGTACAGGCTGTGCTGGCTGCTGTGGCGCAGCTGGTGCTTCCTGAGTCTGAGGAGCCTGAACTGGCGCTGGCTGAACTGGCTGTACAGGTGCTGCCTGAGCAGGTTGCGCCTGAGGTGCCTGATATGCCTGTGACTGTGGAGCTTGGTATGCCTGAGTCTGCGGAGCAGAAGCTGTTTCGGCACGTGGTGCACTTGCACGGGCGGATGAAAGAGACGTTACGCTGCGTGCACCATTGCTGTTAACCGCAACGCCTGATCCGTTTCCCTGTGTTCCTGTATCCATAGTATCAATACCAGTAGCGATAACAGTAATACGCATTTCATCGCCAACAGTATCGTCGAACACAGTACCAAAGAAGATACGTGCATCGTCGTGTGCTGCTTCCTGAATTGCGCCAGCGGCTTCGCTAACTTCATCAATAGTAAGGTCAGGACCACAGGTAATGTTCATAAGAACACCACGAGCACCATCAATAGAAACATCTTCAAGCAGTGGACTGGTGATTGCCTTCATTGCAGCTTCACGCGCACGGCCTTCACCAACAGAACTGCCGGAACCCATCATAGCAAGACCGGACTCACCCATAACCGCTTTTACATCAGCAAAGTCAAGGTTAATGAGACCTGGAACCATAATAAGGTCGGAAATGCCTTTAACTGCGAAGTACAACACTTCATCAGCTTTCTTAAGCATTTCAACGAAGGTTGCTTTTTTGGAAGCCAAAGAAAGCAGACGATCGTTAGGGATGGTAATCAAGGAATCCACATGCTCGCGGAATGCTTCAATACCGGCGTCAGCAGCTTCCTGACGCTTTTTACCTTCAAAGAAGAAAGGCTTGGTTACTACACCAACGGTAAGAGCACCCATTTCTTTTGCTACCTGTGCAATTACAGGTGCAGCACCAGTACCGGTACCACCACCCATGCCTGCGGTAACAAAAACCATATCCGCTTCGCCGATTGCGTTACGAATCTGGTCAACAGATTCCATTGCAGCTTCACGGCCAACTGCAGGGTTTGCGCCTGCACCAAGACCTTTTGTGAGCTTATCACCAAGTTGAATCTTAATTTCTGCCTGGGAATTATTAAGCGCCTGTACGTCAGTGTTTGCAGTAATAAACGTAACACCTTTTAGTACGGAGCTAATCATGTTGTTAACGGCATTACCTCCGCCGCCACCAACACCGACAACCTTAATCTTCGCTTGGCTGTCGTTTTCTATTTCATGAAATTCCATACGCCTCTCCTTTTGCCAATACCTAGGTTACTTGTAGACCCATTAACGTATTACTATTTACAGGAGCGTCTAAGAGACATCTGTAAACCATTTTTTCATTGTAGTCAGTACACGGTTGAACATAGAACTTTCGCGGCTTGGACTACTGCTACTGAAATGAATATCAAAATCTTCTTTTTCAGATCCGTAATTGAGCAGACCAACCGCTGTTGCGAACTTAGGGCTGTTAACGACATCCTTCAGACCGCCCACGCCTCGCGGGTACCCGATACGGGTCGGAAGTCCAAAGATTTGCTCACCAAGTTCCTGGCAGCCTTCAATAAGAGAAGTACCACCGGTAAGAACAATACCCGCACCAATAAGATTCTTAAAGCCGGAACGAATAAGCTCCTGATCCACAAGAGTAAGAATCTCTTCCATGCGTGGTTCACAAATTTCTGCCAAAACTTGACGGGAAAGTTTTCTAGGCTCTCTACCACCAACGCTTGGTACTTCGATAACTTCATCACCCTGCACTATTTCAGCCAGTGCACAGCCGTACTTAATTTTAATCTTTTCCGCACTCACCATCGGAGTACGCAAACCAAAAGCAATGTCATTAGTCAGATTCTGTCCACCAAGTGGCAGCACAGCTGTGTGCTTAACAGAATCGTCTGCGAATACGGCAATATCAGTAGTTCCACCACCGATATCTACCAACGCAACACCAATTTCGTTTTCTTCTGCAGTAAGTACAGCTTTGGAAGACGCCCATGCTTCAAGCACAATATCAGAAACATCAAGGCCGCTTCTGTGACATGAACGCACAATATTCTGAGCGCTTGTCACTGCCCCTGTCACGATATGCACACGAACTTCAAGACGAACGCCTGCCATGCCGAGCGGATCAGCAATACCATGCTGATCATCGACAATAAATTCTTGTGGTAATGTGTGAATTACTTCGCGGTCAAGCGGAATAGCTACAGCCTTTGCTGCATCCATAACTCGTTCCACGTCACGGCTACACACCTCACCGCCCTTAACAGCAATCACGCCATGGCTGTTAAAGCCTTTAATATGACTACCGGCAATACCAGTATATACTGAGCCAATCTCACAGCCTGCCATTAGTTCTGCTTCTTCCAAAGCTTTCTTAATGGACTGCACGGTCTGCTCAATATTTACCACAACGCCTTTACGCAACCCAGTGGACGGAGCAGTTCCAATGCCTACAATATCGACCCCGCTCGGAGAAGGCTCCCCGACTACGGCACAAATTTTTGTCGTTCCAATATCAAGGCCCACTATGAGGTCGGACTTAGACATGCAACACTCCTCTTTATCTAACTTGCCGGATTGGATGTAGTACCAGTACTCACCCAGACATTTCTATCTTCAGCCTTAATACCACGAACACTTGTAAATTCACCGCGCCGCTTCAAATCATCTATTGTTGCGACAAGATGGCGCAGGTTGGATGCCCAGTTATCTACTCCAATACTCAACAGAATATCTTCTGATTCCAGAAACAACGTAATACCACCGCTTAAACTAAGCTTAATCCATGCAGCATTGTGTGATGAAACTGGAAGTCTGGAGGAGTCCAGTTCTGCCACCAGTTGCGGCAAACGCTGCAATAGATGTTCAGTTCCGTCATCTACAGAAAGAAAAGGAAGGGAGGCAAATTTGTACGTGCCTACGTAGTCAATAGGGTTTCCTTTTTCATCTGCATATACGATGCGATTCTCTTGCCGCATCCAGTAGCGCGGTTCGCGCTCTTCAATGGTAATTGCGAGATCGCCCGGCAACTGACGCTTTACTGATACGTTTTTAACCCAAGGGCTGCGCAGCAGGTTGTATTCGATATCGGAAATATTTACTGCGAGACTATTGTCACCATTTTTAAGGTGAGCAAGATTCAAAACGTCTTCTTGTTCCAAACGAACAGTTCCAGAAACCTGAATTTTTTGCACCGCAAAAAAAGTACTGTTTGTAATGGAACGATAACTGAATAACAGTCCGACACTTATTATGACAATAAATGCCGATCCAGTAAAGAGGGTTATCGCCCAAGAAAGCAACAAAGAAGTCGCTTTTGCATGGAAAAAATCGGAAAGCAGACGTCTATAGCTTTTGTTCACTAAAGAATATGGAGCTTTTTTTTGCCTTCTTGCAGCCATTATGCGTTACCCGATTACTTTTACTTCAAGCTCTAATGAATAACCGGTCTGTTCCAGAACAGTGTTTTGTGCCATATGTAACAACTCAAACGCTTCTTTGCTTGTACCGTTATTTATGTTGATAAGAAAATTTGCGTGCAACGGTGAAAATGCAACACCGCCATGAATTTTCCCTTTAAATCCGCACTGATCCAAAAGCTTTCCGGCACTCACACCTTCTGCAGGATTCTTAAAAACACAGCCTGCACTGTGTGCTGAAACAGGTTGAGTTGCTTTTTTTCTCGTTAGATTATCATCAATAACTTTTTTAATTTTTTGAGGATCAGTTTTCTGCAGCGTGAATGCGCTACTCAAAATAACGGGCTGATCGTTTACAGTTGGAATAGAAAAATGTCTATACTGTAATACTACATCTGTTTTTTTGAACACTACAGTGCCAATACTTTTTTCAAAAACTTCTACAGACTCTAAACAGTCTACAACCTCACATCCGTATGATCCGGCATTCATTGCCACAGCACCGCCAACGGTTCCGGGTACTCCAGCCAGTCCTTCCAACCCTGAATACCCACGAGTGGCGCACCAGTTTAAAAAACGGGGCAGGCGGAAGCCCGCCCCGACATGTACAGTGACAGTATCATCAGTTTCTTCAACGCACACAGGATCAGTCGTGACAGCCGGATTTATGATCACAAATGGCAGCTCGCCGTCTTTAGCAAGCAAATTACTACCACGTCCAATGACAAGCGGTTCGCCACCCAATGATGCAAGCAACTCCGGCAACTGTTCACAATCATCAGCATGTGTAAACACTACTTCCGCAAGAGCATCACCGCCCATGCGAAGCGTTGTTCGCTTACTGAATGAAAAAGACTGATGAACCGTAATCGCCATTAGCTAGCTCCGTCCAGATATCCCTGACCGACAGTCCAGATATTACCGGCACCAAGAGTAATAAAGATATCGCCGTCCTGTAATTCATCCGGCAGTTTCGCGGAAACTGCTTCAAAATCTTCGCAGTATTCCACTTTAGTTGAAGACGCCTGCCGAATACCGTGCGCCAATGATTCACCGTTAATACCAGGAATCGGAGATTCGGAAGCAGGATAAATTTCTGTCAGCAACAGCTTATCCACACCTTCAAACGCGATGCAGAACTGACCAAACAAAGCCTGAGTGCGACTAAAACGATGCGGCTGAAATGCTACAACCAGTCGACGCTCTGGGAAACATTGGCGTGCAGTGCGGATAGTTGCCGCTACTTCTACAGGATGATGCCCATAATCATCAATTACCAGAACTCCGTTACGTTCGCCCTTACGCTCAAAACGACGACCTACACCATTAAAACCTGTAAGGCCTGAGATGCATTTTTCAGCAGAAATACCGGATTCGATTGCAACACCGATTGCACCAAGAGCATTTAAAATATTGTGACGTCCTGGTTGTGAAAGTACAACATCGCCAATTTCTTTACCGTCTACTACAACAGTAAATTCGGACTTTTCAGCACAGCACTTTTCTATTGCGCGGATATCGTTGCCTTCTTCAAAACCGTAGGTGATTACACGACGCTTAACCTGCGGGATAAGACGCTGAACGCCTTTGTCATCGCCACACACAACGTTTGCACCATAAAACGGCACGCTGTTCATGAACTGGATAAAGGCTGAATCAATATCTTCCTGTCCGGAATAGAAATCAAGATGATCACAATCTACATTAGTAACGACTGTAATAATCGGGAAAAGACACAGGAAAGAACCATCAGACTCATCAGCTTCAGCAATAAGGAATTCACCTGCACCAAGACGGGCGTTTGCGCCGTATGCATTCAATCGGCCACCAATGATAACAGTCGGATCTGTGTTCGCTTCATCAAAAATAGCAGCTGTCAAAGATGTGGTGGTGGTTTTACCGTGGGTACCAGCAATAGCAATACCAAGACGGAGACGCATCAGCTCTGCCAACATCTCAGCACGCGGGATAATTGGAATCCCCTTTTCTGTAGCAGCTACAATTTCCGGATTATCATCAGAAATAGCAGTGGAACGCACAACAACCTGTGCATCCCCAATATTTTCCTCAGCATGACCAATGCTGACTGTTGCTCCCAACCCACGCAGTCTCTGGACAGGTGCCCCGTTGGATACATCAGAACCAGTCACGTTGAAGTCGAGGTTCAGTAATACTTCAGCAATGCCGCTCATTCCAGAGCCACCAATGCCGATCATATGGATATGTTTAATTTTAGAAATCATATTCTAATCCGTTGCTTCATTGTTTTCGGGCTCATCCTTATAAGGTTGAACCAGAGATTCAAGAGGGGCTTTAGGCAGCAGATCCATAACACCACTCACCACACTTGCTGCGGCTTCGGGTCTACCAAGTTTTTTTGCTGCCTTACTCATGGACTGAAGTTTTTCGTCGTTTGTAAGTAACTCAGTCACTATGGAATTCATATCTTTTTGAGCAAGCTCACACTCTTCCACCACCACGGCTGCACCTTGTGTTTCCAAATAACGGGCATTGTGCACCTGATGGTTATGCGTTGCATAAGGAAAAGGAATAAACAACGCAGGCTTACCGGCAACTGTCAATTCTGCAATAGTTGTTGCACCTGCACGGCAAATAACAAGATCCGCTGCTGCATACGCCGCAGCCATGTCTTCCACAAAAGGCTCAACAATGCAGTTTTTTATTCCCGCCTCAGCATATGCCGCCTGAACCCGTTCCAAATCTGCTTTGCCAGTTTGGTGGTGAATAACGCAGCCCAGCTTCTTCAAGGTCGGCAACATATCGACAACTGCACTATTTACAGCTTTTGCACCAAGACTTCCACCACAAATGAGAACGGATGGAGCTTCTATGTCTAGTTTTTTTGTAACCTTACGAATATCAGCAATCGCTGCCCGTACAGGATTGCCAGTCAACACAGTATAGTCCGGTTCGAAAGTTTCCTGTTCATCCGGCAAAGAAATAAAAATGCGCTCAGCAATTTTACTCAGCATTTTGTTTGTTAACCCCGGAACAGAGTTCTGTTCATGAATCGAAACCGGAATACCGCACAGTTTGCCGCCGACACAACCGGCAACTGCAGCATAGCCACCAAAGCCGATGACTAGCTCTGGATTAAATGTGCGAATAATACGCATAGCTTTGAGAGCGGAGACTCCAAGCCCGAACAATGCGCCAATGGCTTTTATACCGCGACCAAGCACCCCGCGCACAGGCAACCCTACAAAAGGAATACCTGCTTTTTCAACCAAAACGCGCTCCGGACCGTACTGACCACCAATAAACAAAAATTCAGCATCCGGAAAACGCCTGCGGATTTCTTCCGCAACGGCCAAAGCGGGAAATACATGTCCGCCTGTACCACCAGTAGTTAACACTACTCGTTTCATTTTCTACCCCTACCCTCGCGCTCTTCTTGCGAGCGGGAAAAATTCAGTAACAAACCAGTGCAGAGCATCATTGCAATAAGATTACTGCCGCCATAGCTCATAAATGGCATGGCAATTCCTTTAGGAGGTGCAGCACCCATAACTACAGCAAGGTTCAACACAGCGCCAAGGGAGATAATAAGAGCCAATCCAAAGGTAATAAACTTATCCCGAAGCTCTGCCTGCTTATACGAAATGGCAAATGCTCTGAAGAGCACCATTCCCATCAACACGAAAAAGAGGGACATTCCCAAAAATCCGAGTTCTTCACCAACAACGGCCATAATAAAATCGTTGTGAGCTTCCGGCAGATAAAACAACTTCTGCTTCCCTGCTCCAAGTCCCTGCCCGCTGAAGCCACCAGAACCGAACGCGTACAAAGACTGTACCAGCTGATAACTGATGCTGTCTGCATCCTTGAACGGGTCAAGAAATGCAAGAAGGCGTCTGAAGCGATACGGCGACTGTACAATCAACAGATATCCGGCGCCGAGAGCCAGCAGACCGGAACCTCCGAGGTATAATGGGCGGGTACCGCCATACCAGCACATGAAAAAGAGCAATGCTGCCAACACAGCCGCACCACCAAAGTCAGGCTGCCCCAACAAGAGGCCGCAAAGAAGAGCAGTTATAAAAAACGGCGGGATAACACCTTTTGAAAACGTTTTAACTAATTCCTGCTTCGTACTGAAAAAGTATGACAAATACAGCACCAGAGAAATCTTCGCGAATTCCATCGGTTGAACCGAAAATGGTCCGATACTTATCCAACGGCTTGCCCCGTTTACTTTAACTCCAAGCGGAGAAAGGGTAATAAGCAGGGCGCATATTGATACACCGAGCAAAGGATAATGCAGTTGGTAAATCAGACGCTTCGGGAGCAGCACGCTAACTCCCATAGCAATAAGACCAATGCCGGCAAACATAAGTTGCCTCTGGAAAAAGTGGTACTTACTACCAAAGTTACGCTCTGCCATAATGCCGCTGGAACTCAGAACCATTATCAGCCCGAACGCAAGAACACACAGGACCGCAATCAGCATAATCCAGTCTATTGAAATAGTTGTGTCTTGTCGCTTATCAGCCATGTAATGACTCCACACCTAGCCGGAATATTCCGGCGATTATCTATTGTTCGCTAAGCAGACTGGCAATGCGTCTAAAATCATCACCGCGTGCTTTGTAGTTCGCATACTGGTCAAAACTGGAAGTGGCCGGAGAAAGCAGCATCACATCTCCGTCATGTGCTTTACTCATCAATGATCGCGCAGCATCTTCCATAGATTCATGCCACTCAAGATCAACAACGTCATTCCATGCAGCTTCAAAAACCGTACGACTGTCACCATAAAGGCCTACAGCTCGAACGTGTTTTTTCAACAGCTCATTAAGGGAAGCTAAGTCACCGCCTTTGTAATGACCACCGGCAAGAAGCAATACGGGTTCTGCAAAGCTTTCCAGTGCTGCACGAACGGAATCAACAGTTGTAGCTTTTGAATCGTTCACAAAAACAACCCCGCGACCTTGAGCAACAGTCTCCAACGTATGCGGTGCAGTAGAAAAGTCTTCAACAGCATCAAGGGCATTCTCGAAAGTAACACCAAATCGGGAAGTTGCTGCATAGGCAGCTTCCATATTCAACCGATTATGCAAGCCTTTTAAAGGCGCTTCTGTAAACCGTCCGGTGTCAGAAAACACATGCTGCTCTGCACGCTGCAGGCCTGCGCTGTTGCTGGAAGCTGTGAGCTGTTGTGCTTCTTCACCCAACACGGCCATGTCGCCCTGTTCCATATTGGCAAAGAGCTTCAGCTTGGCATCAATGTATTCCTGCATGTCCTCATGATAATCGAGATGATCTTCAGTTACGTTGAGCAACACACCGACAGTCGGACGAAATTGACGACACGTCTGTAGCTGGAAACTGGATACTTCCAGCACAAGCACATCTGCTTCCTGCTTTTCGAGAACAAATTCGCTAAGCGGTGTCCCTATGTTACCACCCAGAAAAACACGCTTTCCGGCTTTACGCAGCATCGCATCGCAAAGGCGGACAGTGGTTGTTTTACCATTTGTCCCTGTTACAGCGATAGCGGGGATATGAGGAATACATGACCATGCAAGTTCCACTTCCGCCAAAACGACAGCCTGATCAGGAATAAACGAAGCAAGCTTGAGCATGGGAACGCCCGGGCTTGGCACGACGACATCTGCACCGGCAAACTGTTCTGCAGTATGAGGGCCGAATGCGGTCTCAAATCCGCATTCGGCAATAATTTTACGGAAGGATTCCGGAACGGACTCCTCATTCATATTCACAATGCGTACAGAAGCACCAAGTGAATGCAACAACCGTGCGGCAGCCTGACCAGAACGGCCAGTGCCGACTACTACGGCTTTGCACCCCGGTGTAACTACCTGTGGTCGATATTCCACGAGTAACTCCTTAACGCAGTTTCAGAACGCTGAGAGCCATTACGCCCAGCAGGATTGAAATAATCCAGAAGCGAATAATGACTTTGGATTCCGGAATACCACTTATTTCAAAGTGGTGGTGGATTGGGGCCATCTTAAATATTCTTTTTCTCCGAAGCTTGTAGGAACCCACCTGTAAAATTACAGATAAAGTCTCTACAACAAACAGACCACCGACAATGACCATCATCAGCTCCTGCTTGCACAGCACGGAAATAAAACCAAGCGTGCCACCAATAGAAAGTGAACCGACATCACCCATAAACACTTGAGCCGGATACGCGTTGAACCACAAGAAGCCAAGTCCAGCACCAACTAGCGCACCACAGAATACGGTAATTTCACCAACACCTGGTACACCTGCAACTTGCAAATACTGCGACAAGGCAGCGTGACCGGCAATATACACGAAGACCCCGTACACAAGTGCGGTAACAACAGCCGGAACAATAGCAAGACCGTCCATACCGTCTGTCAGGTTCACACCGTTTGACGTGCCGATAATAACCAGCATGGCAAACGGAATATAAAAAAGTCCAAGATCCGGACTTACGTTTTTAAAGAGCGGAACATACAACTCAGTGGAGTACGCCGGAAGCTGTACCAGCAGGTACAATGCTATTCCCGAGATCACTATCTGCCACAGGAACTTTGCACGGGCAGACAAACCCTGATTCTCTTTACGGCGCAACTTTGTAAAGTCATCCAGAAATCCGACCAAACCAAAACCTACATAAACCAGCAGGGTAAGCCAGACATACGGGTTACTTAAATCACACCATAACAGCGTACTTACGATAAGAGAAAACGCGATCAAAATACCGCCCATGGTTGGCGTACCAGCTTTACTGGTATGACAGGCCACCTCTGACTGAATGTACTGTCCGCATTTGATCTTTTTTAACCAGTTGATAAAATATGGACCTAAAGCAATTGAAAGAATAAGGGCAGTAAGCAACGCCCCGACGGTTCTAAATGAAATGTATTTAAATACATTCAAAAAGCTCAGATCTGAACTGAGCGGGTAAAGCAGATTATAAAGCACCAGTTATCCCCGTTGTTCTGTTTGGACAACAATTGTCACAGAACACAGAAACAAAACGCTCGAGCTTATTACCACGAGAGCCCTTAAATAGAATGGCTCCATCGTCTACACAAAGCGTTCTGCACAGGTTAAGAAATTGCTGCGGCGTTTCCACACAGTGGAATTCCCCGGTAAAGTTAGTCTCATCAAGACCTTCTTTCACCGCATCGCGGTTTTTGCCAATCCAGCACACAACATCGGCTTTAGATTCAGTAATCTTTTTGCCAAGATCTTTATGCGCCTCGTAAGCCTGCTCCCCCAGTTCCAACATTTCACCCAACACCAGAACAAGCGGCTTATCTTCTGCCAGCTCTGCCGCTGTTTCCAGCGCACGGACACAAGATAGCGGATTCGAATTATAACAATCGTCTATAACAAGCCAGTTACCGCGCTGAGAACAATTAAACCGTTTTTCCGGCAATGTTGCCTGCGCAAATCCCTGAATAATTTCTTTAGACGTAAGTCCGATAATATCTGCAGCGGCAGCCACAGCTATTACGTTTTCGGCTGCAAATGCTCCCCTGAACGGAGCAGTCACTTCGAACTCTTTGCCACAGAGATTTACACGGTATTTACCCTGAACTTCAGATACAGGCCCGCTGTATTCTGCATAATATGCACATTCAGGGTCTTTGATGCTGAAATACCGCATTTCATCAAACTTTTTAGCACAAGCTTTTGAAAGTTCTGGATAGTCAGCAGAAACAAGTCCTACACCACCCTGTTGAATATATTTCAAAAGCTGAGATTTGTAGTGGGCTACACCCTTGTCACCCAGTCCTTCTGTGTGACCTTCACCCACGTTCAAAATAATGCCGAGGTCTGGTCGCAAAATCGCACCAAGCTCATCCATATCGTTAGGCTGGCTGATACCTGCTTCCATAACCCAATATTTTTCATCACCGGAGGCACCGAGCATTGAAACCGGCAATCCGATCTGGTTGTTTAAATTAAGATGGTTTCTAGCTGTCTCTCCGCGAACAGAAAGAACTTCTGCAAGCAGTTCCTTTACAGTTGTTTTTCCAGCAGTTCCTGTAATTCCGGTAACAACCGCTTTGGTAAGCAGACGATGGTACGCAGCCAGTCTGCCAAGAGCTACAACACAATCCTGAACCATCAAAAGCGGCACACCACCATCCTGACATTCCATCCCCATCATCTCATCCATAGAGAAAGGAGGACGTTCTGCCACAATACCGCATGCACCACGCTCCAGAGCCGCCTTTGCGAAGTTATGACCATCGAAGCGCTCGCCTGAAATACAGAAGAACAGTTCACCGCGCTTCAGAACACGGCTATCAGTCTGTACGCCAACAGGCACGGTAGATTCCGCATCACCGAGAAATCCCACAGCACCCATCGCACTCTGAATTTGTTCGAGCGTTAACTTCACTAGAGCAACTCCTTAAGAATTGCCTGATCGCTGAATGAGACTTTCTTTGTGCCGATTACCTGATAATCTTCGTGGCCTTTACCGGCTACGAGAATACAATCACCAGGATTTGCAATGGATACTGCAAGCTCGAGAGCTTTTTTACGATCCACCTCAACATGCACTTCTTTACAGTCAGCAAGACCCGGCTTCACATCTTCAAGAATAGCATTAGGATTTTCAGTACGCGGATTATCAGAAGTAAGCACCGCCACATCAGCCCCTTTTGCTACTGCCTCGCCCATAAGAGGACGCTTGGTACGGTCACGGTCACCACCGCAACCGAACACAGTGATAATACGTTCAAACCCTGTTTTGCGCAGAGCAGAAAGAACGTTTACCAGCGCGTCAGGGGTATGCGCGTAGTCAACAAAAGCATAAATGCCTTTATCGGTTGGAATACGTTCAAGACGTCCGCAAACCCCGTTGTATCCGGAAAGACACTGCATCTGATCCGGCATGAGTCCCATACCGAGACCTACAGCCATAGCCGCAAGCAGGTTAGACGCGTTATGTGTACCCACCATAGGGGAAACAATATCCCACTCCTGACCTTCAAAGGTCATATGGAGCTTAAGACCATCTACGGTTGATTCAATAACCTCACCACGAAGAATGCGGCACCCTTCAATTTCAACATTAGTCAAAGTAAAGCCGATACCGTTAGCAAGTTCAGGCAACAGACGTTTACCATAGGCATCATCAAGATTTACTACGCCAAGCTTTCCGTCATCTGGAACCGAGGTAAAAAGCTTTTTCTTTGCTTCATAGTAGCTTTCCATATCACCATGATAATCAAGGTGATCCTGTGTCACGTTTGTGAGCACACCACCAGCAAAACGGATACCAGCGGAACGGTTCTGATCTAGCGCATGAGATGAAACTTCCATAAAAGCATTTTCTACACCGGCCGCTTCCATGCGGGAAAGCAAAGAATGCAGCTTCAGGCAATCCGGTGTTGTCATGCTGGCAACAATTTCTGTACCCGGCCAACGGTATGCAACCGTGCCGATAACACCAGTCTTGCGCCCCGCCTGAGCAAAAAGAAACTCCAGAATACTGGTTACAGTGGTTTTGCCGTTTGTACCAGTAACTCCCACCAATTTCAGATTAAGATTAGCTGTACCGAAACGGGCAGAAGCTAACTTGCCAAGAGTTTCTTTTGGATTTTCTGTCACGACAAACACAGCGTCTGTTGCGTCTGCCGGAATATTTTCTTCGCGGCACACAATATATGCTGCGCCATTCTCAATGGCATTTCCAATAAATTTTCCGCCATCAACGGAGGCTCCCGGAAGCGCGATAAACACGTCTCCCTGCTTCACTTTGCGGGAATCGATATGCAGCGTTAGCAAACCGGTTGCTACTTGCTGCTCCAGCTGTTCCATAGGTATAGTCTGCGCCATATTATGATTGCTCCGATAGCCAGAGAGTATATTGCTGTTTCCCACCGACAGGCCACTTTGCGCCCGCTGCCGGTTTTTGTTTTTTAACAAAAGCACCGCTACCTTTTACAGACGGGATAATACCCTGACGTGCATATACTTCCATTGCGAAGCGTATAGACTTGCCCCGTAAATCCGGAATAGACTTGCCTGCAATCTGTGGTTTGTCACCAACACCGAAGCGCCGTTCACCGTATTTTGGAATCAGCGTTGACGGAGTTGCGGTTGCAAGCAAGCGGGACTTTTCAAAGTCAGGTAAGGTGCCATTAAGAGCCATGTAGCGCATCGCGATTTCTTTAAACGCCGGTGCAGCAACCTTGCTCCCGTAATAGTTTTTAGCCGGTTCATCAACCACAACAAGCGTGATGAACCTTGGATTTAATGCAGGTACCAGCCCGACAAATGATGCTGTATACTTCCTGCCATACCCGCCACTGCGCGATGCTTTTTGCGCTGTGCCGGTTTTACCTCCAATAGAAACGCCGGAAATAGCAGCACTTTTACCCGTGCCGGAATCCACTACATCCTGCATCATCTTTAATACTGTATAAGCAGTTTCTTCTGAAAAAACTCGTTGGGAATTTTCTTTCAGCACATTTTCATTTAATGGAAAATTCTTCACCAAGCGTAACGGTTTTCGCACTCCACCGTTAGCAAGGGCAAGATAGGCTTCTGCCAACTGCGGCATTGTTGAAGCAAAGCCCTGTCCAAATGCCGCGTTTGCAAGATCAACCTGCGTCCACCTATTCAACGGACGTAAGATACCAGAAGACTGCCCAGCCAAAGGTAGTGCCGCTTTCTTGCCAAATCCTAACCGGACAAGATAATCACGATACTTGGTCGCACCAAGTTCGAGTCCTATTTTTGCGGTACCGATGTTACTGGAATACGTCAGCACCTTTTTTGCTGTAATCCACTGTAACTTTTTCGTATCGCGAATACGCACATTATGGAGTTTCCATTTACCGTTTTCACAGAAGTACAACGTATCCGGCTTGGTAATATGTTCTTCAAGCGCCGCAGCCATAAGAAATGGTTTTATTGTGGATCCCATTTCAAAGGCATCCTGCGCAATCCGATCCCGACGCTGGCTGGATGAGTACTGCCCATATACGTTCGGGTTAAACATCGGAGCCTGTGCCCATGCAAGAATGTCACCACTGGCAACATCTACCACCATGGCACCACCCCATCGGGCATCATATTTATTCACTGCATACTGCACAGCCTGTTCAGCAAAGAATTGAACTTCTGAATCAATGGTCAGAGCTATGTCATCACCCTGAAGCGGCGTGGTTTCCTCAGCTCCCTGTAAAAAGAGTCTGCGTCCCGCAGCATCGCGCTGCACAACAAACTTAGAAGATGATCCTGTAAGCGTTTTGTTAAACGCATATTCAATACCAGCCAAACCTTTTTCGTCTACGCCGACATAACCAAGCAAATTACCGCCCAGCATCTTGTTCGGATAGATTCGACCAAATTCAGTCTGAAGGTAAACGCCCTTCAAACCTTGTTTCTTAATTGCAGTGGCTGTTCTGTCGTCAATTTTGCGTTTTATCCAAACAAAATTCCGACCTTTTTTAATTTTCTTGCGAATATACTTAGGATCTACTCCAAGAATTTTGGCAAGACGCACAGATACAGTATACGGACTCTCTACTTCGTACGGGCGTACAAAAACAGATTTAATGGCAAGGGTAGATGCCAATACCCTGTTATCCCTGTCAAGAATCTTTCCTCGACGGCCTGTCACCAATTCCGATGTAAGATGTTGACGAAGCGCTCTGCCACTTAGATTCTGAGTATCCACAACTTGCAAACAGTATGCACGTGCCCACAAAGAGCACCATACGACTGCAATAAGCGCAGCAACGCACAAAAACCGCACACGGCTCCAATCCCACTTTTGTAAAGCAGAATCCCTGTTCACCGAGGCGGTTCTTTTTGATCGGGAATGTGATCTAGTTCGCGTTGCCTTGGCCACGGTCACTCCATCAATCCTTTATAGGTTTATCTGGCATTCGCCTTATCTGTCCGACCTGAGCAGCCTGCATTCCGAGCCGTGCGGCTTCTTTCTTCAGCCTGTAAGGCGAAAGTAAGTTATCTCGTTCAAGCTGAAGCCTTGCTGTATGAGCTTTCTTTTTATTAACGCTTACCTGAAGTTCTTTCAGGGCATACCCCATATTCACCTGCTCAATGTTCAACCACACTGTGGTAAGACACAGAGCTAACGTGACCACTCCGGAAAGGATCAAAGAAAGAATCCATACATCAACTTTTTTTGCCATCGGCTTCCCGCTACAGTTTTTCAACCACACGCAGTTTCGCGCTGGAAGAACGTGGATTTACCTTCAGTTCTTCAGCAGTTGCAGTAACCGGTTTTCTAGTAATCAACTTAATATTCGGTTTATGGTTGCAAATGCACACAGGAATCTGTTTTGGACAAATACATCCAGCAGATTCTTCCTTGAACATGCGCTTCACCATACGGTCTTCCAAAGAGTGGAAGGTGATTACTGCAAGTCGTCCACCAGGACGCAGATGATCCAGAATGCGTTTCAAAAATGCTTCAAGCTCTTCTAATTCGCTGTTCACCACCATACGCAGCCCCTGAAAAGTACGCGTTGCAGGATGGTTTCTGGACTTGGCACGCCATTTTGCCGGATATGCTTTCTCTACAATGGAAGCCAACTGTGTTGTTGTCTCGATTGGAGAAACGGAACGTGCTTCAATAATTGCCTTTGCAATACGTCCGCACATCGGATCTTCACCATACCGGCCGATAATAAATTTTAATTTTTCGTAGGAGGCCTTGTTTACAATGGTACTGGCCGGAGCCATTCCACCGGAAGGATCCATTCGCATATCAAGCGGCCCTTCAACCCTGAAGCTGAAACCGCGCTCAGGCTGATCAATTTGCATAGAAGAAACACCGATATCAATCAGCGCTCCATCTAACTCATCCCAACCTGCATCGCGCATAACCATTTCAAATTCACTGAATCTGGCATGGGCGGTTACAACGTGATCTCCAAACGGCTCAAGACGCTTACGTGCGCGCTCAAGTGTTTCAAGGTCCCTATCGATACCGAGCAGATGCGCTTTACCTTCTGCTTTTTTCAACAAAGCTTCGCTATGCCCTGCAAGACCAAGGGTGCCATCTAAGTAATAGCCACCCGGCTTAGGGTCGAGATAGTCGATCACTTCGTTCAGCAATACAGAGACATGATCGTCCCATTCTTGCCGGTTTTGTGCGCTATCCTGTTCGGAATTCATTACTTCACCTTATTCCTAAATCGGGAAATCAATCCCGCTTTCTGTTAATTCGTCGGCCACATCATCAAAGTTAAGTGTCATCAGATCTTCGAATCTGGTCTTATCCCAAATCTCAAACTTATTTCCCTGTCCGACAATCACTATATCTTTCTGAAGCCCACCATATACCACGTGGTCAGCAGGTATTCGGATACGCCCTTGCTTGTCCACAACAACTTCTTCGGCTCCGCCAATAACGAGTCTTCGAAAATGACGCAACTTAAGAGATGGATTTTTTAATCGGTGGAATTTTTGCTCGAACTCTTCCCAGTCAGGCAATGGGTAGCCCATTACGCACCTGTCATAGGTCGTAAGGACAAGATTCCCGCCTTCTGAGCGAGATAGAAGGATGTCCCTAAAGGCAGTAGGCAGCATCACCCTGCCTTTATTATCGAGACTTCGGTGGGATCGGCCTCTGAAATACATATTTAACCTCTACCACCTTTTACCACACTTTACCACCCCAACTATTATAAGAATGGGATCATCGTAAAGTTGTAACCTGTTGCATCCAAACTAAAACCGGTTTCACCTGTCAATTACGCTTGACAATATGTTCCAAATCACAAAATATCGATACCATGAGAACTAAAATTATTGCCACCATTGGTCCGGCCAGTAACTCCAGACAGAAACTGTCAGAACTTATCGAAGCCGGTGTACGGATTTTCAGGCTGAACTTCTCTCATGGCGATGCGACCATGTTTGAAGGTCTTATTGCACTGATCCGCGAACTCGAAGCAGAGTACAATACCCCTATTACAATTCTTCAGGACCTTTCCGGTCCTAAGATGCGTATTGGTCAGCTCAGCGAAGACAGCTATACGCTGAAGAAATATGACCGCCTTGTACTTGGCCCTTCCGGTTCTGAACATGTGCGTCAACTTCCATTCATCCCGTTCGATGTTCCTGAGATCATGGAAACTCTGGAACTCGGCGACAAAATCGTGCTCGCAGACGGTGTACTTCCGTTCCGCGTGACCGAAAAACTCGATCTTGGCGCATTTGAGATCGAATGTCGCAACGACGGGTTCCTGACCTCCCGTAAAGGTCTGGCTCTTCCTGGCAAGCCGATCAACCTTCCGGCTATGACTGAAAAAGACCAAAAAGACCTGCGTGACGGTCTACGTCTCGGTGTTGATGCGTGCGCACTCTCCTTTGTTCAGACTCCTGCTGACATTGAAGTTGCCCGCAAAATCATCCTTGAGGCCGGGAAAAACATTCCAATTATTGCAAAACTCGAACGCCAGACTTCTGTTCAGAACCTTGATGCTATCCTCGAAGTTACTGACATCATCATGGTTGCCCGTGGTGACCTGGGCGTTGAATGTCCCCTTCCACAGCTTCCAGCTATGCAGAAACGCATTATCGAAGCATGTAACCGAGTTGGTAAACCTGTAATCGTTGCAACCCAGATGCTTCTCTCCATGGTGAACAACCCTGTTCCTACCCGTGCAGAGACCACTGACGTTGCCAACGCAGTACTCGACGGCACTGACTGTCTCATGCTCTCTGAAGAAACCGCTATGGGCAACTTCCCTGTTGAGACAGTTAAGTACATGACCAACATCGCTCAGGAAGCAGAAAAATACTACTTTGAGCAAGACCGTGACATGACTCCGAGCAAAGACCAGTCCACTCCAGACTTCCTTGCATACTCTGCATGTCTCATGGCTGAAAAAGTAGAAGCCAAGGCACTTGTATGTCACTCTAACAGTGGCGCATCCGCCCGTCTGTTGTCCGCACGCCGTCCGGATCAGCTTGTTCACGCACTGACTCCGAACGAAAATGTTCGCCGTGCATTGAACTTCTCATGGGGTGTTGTAACCGATCCTGTTGACAAATCTATTGAAGCCCACCTACAACGAGCTGAAACATTTGTTGAAACATCCCCTGAATTCCATGCTGGTGACCGCATTGTTATTACTGCAGGACAGCCTAAACCGGGAGGACAAGCCAGGGGTACAAACTTGGTAAAAATCTACCACAAGTAAGTATGACAACAGCCCATTCCACTGCTTCCGAAAGCTTTAGAGAGGCCTATTACCAGATTGCAAAGTCTATTCTGGAGAGCTTCCCGAAGTACAGGCCACCACTGGACCTGTTTGTGTACAAAGATGAGTCTGCAACGCTTGAGACCTATTGCCGTAAAGGCCATAGACTATCCAATGAACAGGTAGATGAAATCCACAAGCTTTGCGATAGTGGAAGCCTGTTTGTAGCCCGAGCAGACCATGCGGTTTACTTTAAGCACATTGTCAAACAGCTTGACCTCGTACTTATTGATGAGAACCTGAAAGAGACTGAAATTGCTGAAGTAATTATTCAGGCGCTAACCATCCGCCTTGAAGAATTCATGAGCCAGCCTGTACGCCCAGTGTTTGAAACACTATACAAGGACGTCATGGTCTTCACCGAATTTCTCGCTCAAGACAAGTTCCGCATTAAGCTCTTCATGCGTCGTTTGGCAATGGGAGAACACACACTTTGTTCGCATTCGCTCAACACAGCGATAACCGGACTCTGGCTCTTCTTTGAAACCCGTAAGGATTTCAAACGCAGAGATTTGGACAAAGCGACACTGGCACTGCTATTACATGATATTGGAATGTCAAAAGTACCTTCCTTTATTCTAGCTAAAACAGAGCCGTTGAAACGTGATGAACGAGCGAAAATCATCGAGCACGCCCTGCAAGGCGGAAAAGTAGTACACAAACTCGGATTTGCTTTCGACGAAATGGTGCAGGCAATTATGCAGCATCATGAGCGGTTGGATGGGTCAGGGTACCCTAACAAACTCAAAGGTGATGATATTGGTTGGTTCGGCAGACTTACTGCTGTTGCAGATTCATTCAGCGCCATGATTACAGACCGTAATTATGCAAAGGCAATATCGCCTGCTGAAGCTGCCGCTTCCCTTCAAAAGGATGAAAAACGTTACGACAGTAAATATGCCTCACTGCTAAATGCAGCATACGCAACCAATCTGTTTTAGCATCACCGCTATTACGCCCATAAAAGACCACTACGGATGCAGTGGTCTTTTTTTATGCCTTCCCCCCGAAACGCGAGCGCATGATTATTCCCCTGTTTTACCCCTTTGAATAGCTATCACAGGCAAATATAGAGTACAGTTAACATTGTCACTACTTGCAAAAGGACACACGTAAATGGGTAAACGGACAACCATTATTCCAGCTGTGCTCATCATTCTGCTACTCGCCGTCGTAGCAGTATGGTTCTTTGTTGTCCGAGAGACTGGCACTACAGTCCGTGTGTTACAGACCGCCCCAGCAACACGGGGCAGCGTATCTGTTCAACTCAAATCCACCGGCATTATCAAGCCCCAAGTCGGTGCCATTGTAAAAACAGGCACTCGCGCCACAGGTGTTATTGAACGAATGCTCGTGCGTGTGGGAGAC
The DNA here is from genome assembly GCF_900129975.1 of Halodesulfovibrio marinisediminis DSM 17456. Taxonomy (NCBI): domain Bacteria; kingdom Pseudomonadati; phylum Thermodesulfobacteriota; class Desulfovibrionia; order Desulfovibrionales; family Desulfovibrionaceae; genus Halodesulfovibrio; species Halodesulfovibrio marinisediminis. The sequence continues at coordinate 709,630 of NZ_FSRG01000005.1, read as the reverse complement.
AAAGTTAAAAAAGGCGTACTCATAGCCAAAATCGACGATAGAGAACAACGTACTGAATACCAGTCTAAAGAAGCAGCGTTAAGGCAAGCACAAGCAGACCTAACAAACGTCAATAAAACATACCCCATTAAATTAGAGCAGGCACAGGCAACCCTCGATGGTTCCCTCGCAAAGCGCCGCTTCACGTACCTAACTTGGCAACGCAACACCGAACTTGTTGCAACCGGAGTTATGGAGCAAGCCGCACTGGATGAAGCCTATCAGAACTATGTTGTTGCAGCGACACAAGCGAAAGCAGACAAAGAAGCCCTCAGACTTGTAGAAGAAAACTACATAAAAGACCTGATCAATGCAGTAGAAGCCGTTGTTGCTGCACAGGCCGATCTTGAGAACGCCAGCATTCAAATCAGCTATACGGAAATCTACGCCCCAATCACCGGCCTTGTCAGTCAAGTCGCCATACAGGAAGGTGAAACTGTAGTTACAGGATTAGAAGTAGCAAACCTCATTACCATCCTCGACCCCACCCGTCTTGAAATGCTGATCTATGTTGACGAGACAGATGTAGGAACTGTTACCAGTGGGATGCCGGTTAATTTCACGGTCGACGCATACCCGAATGTTATCTTCCGAGGCATGGTTTCCAAAATATATCCAGAAGCTGTGATACAGGATAACATTGTGTACTATCAGGCTCTTGTTCCACTCTCACCACAAACAGCCCTCCAGTTACGACCTGAAATGACTACACAGTGCTCCATCATAACGAAAGAAATCGATGGAGTGCTCGTCATTCCCAACGAAGCAATCAAATGGGTTAATGACAAAAAACACGTTTATATAGTTGACGCTGATGGCAAAGCAAAACCTGTTTCACCAAAATTTGGAGTGATGGGAGAAAACAATACTGAAATTCTCTCAGGTATTAACGAAGGAGACAGGGTTGCCACTCGAATTATCATTCCAACCATAACCTCGGATAACAGTAAGTAAAAAGTATGAGCAGATCGGTAGTCGAAACAAAAGGGTTAACAAGAACCTTTTATCAGGGCGGTCAAGTCATTGAAGCCGTTAAGCCTCTTGATTTAATCATCAAGCATGGCGAGCTGGTAGCTATTCAAGGCACTTCAGGCTCAGGGAAATCCACCTTGCTACACCTACTTGCTCTTCTTGATCGCCCTACAGGCGGCTCGTATTTTTTAGATGGAACAGACACAGCCCAAATGTCCGACAATGAACAAAGCGACGCACGGAACAGGCTTACCGGCATTGTTTTTCAGAACTTCTACCTTATCCCATATGCAACGGCTGCAGAAAATGTGATGCTCCCCGGTCTCTACAGGAGAACTCCCCACCCCAACATACGCAGACGTGCCGAGGAGCTTCTTGATTCAGTAGGGCTTGGAGACCGTATCAACTTTAAACCATCAAGCCTTTCCGGTGGACAACAGCAACGGGTCGCAATCGCCCGTGCCATGTTCAACAATCCCCCTCTCCTGTTAGCGGATGAACCCACAGGACAATTAGATACAAACACCAGTAATGAAATCCTCGATCTATTCGGAAAAATAAACGAAACTGGTAAGACAATCATAATAGTAACGCATGATCCGCTCACAGCGGACAGTGCAAGACGTCGCATTATTTTTAAAGACGGGGAAGTACAGAGTGATCAAAAGCAGGTATCTGTCCGCAGAGGCACTAATACTGCTGACAGCACTACATAATAAGCAACAACAAGCGAGGAAAGATTATGTATAAGTCCCTCATCACTTTTCTTTTTGCATTAGCCCTCATAGCTTCAGCAGTTCCTGTATCTGCGGAGAAAACTCCTATTCGATTTGCTGTACCGCCATGGGCGGGTGCAATAGTAAAAGCCGAAATTGCCACTCAAATACTTGAGGCAGTGGGATACAAAACAACCATCATCTCCATGGATGCCGACGAAGCCTATCAGGCTCTTGATAAAGGTGAAGTAGACGTCTTTATGAGCGCATGGCTTCCAACACAAGAAAAGCTACTTGCCCCTCTGTTAAAAAAGAAAAACGTGCGTGTTGCAGGTGTTAACGTAGCCAAAGCCCACACCGGACTGTGTGTCCCCGGATATGCTGAAGCAAAAGGAGTTAAGACAATTGCAGACCTCGCACCGAATGCCACTAAATTTGAATCCACTATCTACACCACTGAGTCCGGATCCGGTATGTATTCGTTCGTTGAAGATCTCATCCAGAAAGATACCGACGGGCTTGGAAAATGGACACAGAAAGGTGAGCCTGTAAACAACATGCTCGATGATGTAATCAAAGCATTCAAAGATAAAAAATGGGTTGTTTTCAGCTGTTGGGAACCACACTGGATGAACATTACGCTTGATATGCGCTACCTGAAAAGCGCCGATGGAACAAAAATGCTCATCAACGAAAACACCATTAACACCCTTATCCGTTCTGACATCAAAACCGAATATCCAGATGCGTTCACTTTCCTTTCCCGCTTTAACGTAAACAAAATAACACAAGGGAAATGGACATACGATGTTTCAATTAAAAAACAGTCTGTTAAAGAAACAGCTACCTCATGGATCAAAGGAAATCTTAATGTCGTGCGCCAATGGCTGGGTAACCTCAAGGCTGCAAACGGTGATCGTGCCGGGAACATAATAGAAACAAAATTTTAATATTCACCAAAAGCAAACTTGACATTTTTGTATAAAAACATGTAGAAGAGATTTATGAACAAACTCACCACCATTATCTTTTTTGCGTTTTTTGGTTTCCGCGGCATTCAGGCCTGCGGATCGGTTGAGTGTGTTCGAACGTAACATAATCTAACACTATGCACCGATGAAACCGCAGGCGAAAGCCTGCGGTTTTTTTTGTACCTAATTACAAGGAGAAACACATGTTACTTGGACTTGGAAGCATTGAAACAGCACTACCATACTGGCTTTGTATTTTGTCTACCATTGGCTGCATCGCCTACGGAATTAAAAACTGGAACAACGCAGGCGAGCCTGACACCGTTACAGCTGAAGTCGAATTAATAGTGCAAGACAGCACTGACAACTAAGAGGAGAACTTGACGTGGCCGTCAAAATTATTACCGCGATGCTGTACTTCGCAGCAGTTTTTTATCTGGGCTGGAAAGGTTGGAAAGAGACCAAAGGCACAAGCGACTACATGCTTGCTGGACGCTCTGTTAACCCGTTCATCATGGCCATGTCATATGGTGCAACATTCGTATCCACCTCCGCTATCATCGGCTTTGGTGGTGTTGCGGCAATGTTCGGAATGCCTTTACTCTGGCTTGCCTTTCTTACTATCTTTGTAGGCGTATTCATCGCCATGGTATTCCTCGGCAAGCGCACACGCCGCATGGGACTTACCTTAAACTGTCACACCTTCCCAGAACTGTTGGGGAAACGTTACAATTCTAAATTCGTACAGTCATTCTCCGGTGGCATCATCTTTTTCTTCATCCCTGTTTACGCAGCTGCAGTACTCACCGGAATTTGTCGAATGACAGAGGTATCCCTTGGTCTGCCTTATGAGTGGATGCTCATCGGTATTACAGCCATTCTATCCGTCTATGTCATAACTGGTGGCATGAAAGCAGTAATGTACACTGACGCGTTCCAAGGAACCATCATGGCAGCGATGATGCTCTTCCTTATCGGCTACACATACTACCTCCTCGGTGGTGTCGTTCCCGCACATGAAAAGCTCACTGCCATGTCCCACCTCATGCCGCAGGCGCTTCAAAAGGGCGGCATCCTCGGTTGGACACAAGGTTCCGCGCAAGGCACTCCACTTTGGCTCGTTATCTACACAACACTTGTATACGGTGTAGGCATCGGCGTACTCGCACAACCACAGCTCGCCGTACGTTTCATGACCGTATCCAGCGATAGAGAACTCAACCGAGCAGTACTCTACGGTGCTATTTTTCTTCTGCTCACAGTATTCGTTATCTTCGTAGTAGGCGCGCTTTCCAACGCAATCTTCCTTGAAAAATTTGGTAAGATCAGCATTCAAATGGCTGGCGGTAACCTCGACAAGATTATTCCTGTCTTCATTGAGAGCATTATGCCGCCGTGGTTCTCAGCAGCATTCCTGCTCGCCATGTTCGCCGCAGCCATGTCTACCCTTTCCAGCCAGTTCCACATTGGCGGAACATCTCTCGCAAACGATGTCTCACAGGTTGTCATGCCTACCAAGCGTGATACAAAGCAGGTAAACCAGCTCGGCATCTTTGCCACTATCCTCGCAACACTGGTCTGGGCGTGGCTCCTGCCACCGTCCATCGTTGCGCGTGCAACTGCATTCTTCTTCGGTCTTACTGGTGCAGCATTCCTTCCTGCCTATATATTCGGCCTCTACTGGAAGGGTATGACCAAAGCTGGAGCCAAGCTCTCAATGGTAGGCGGATTTACCGTATCCATGCTTTGGATGCTCTTCATCCACAAAAAAGAAGCTGTTGCCATCGGGCTCTGTAAAGCACTCTTCGGCAAAGCCACCCTTGTGGCGGATGCAGCACCCGGTAGCGTAATGTTCCTGCTCCAGTGGGTAGACCCGAACGTTGTCGCTCTGCCTGTGTCTATGACCATTGCAGTCGTCGCAAGTCTGCTATCCCGCAGTCTTGCTGAAGATCACATTCAGTTTTGCTGGCAAAACAACTAACTGGGCAATCGTTGCTTGCTTTCGGCAAGCCTACGACCCCAACCTCCGGCGGCGCTTGTCAGCTGAACTTTAAGAACCTTTTTAAAAAAAGGTTCTTAAAAATCTCCTAAAACTTTTATCAGCGAGCCTAGCCCGTTACTTAAAAGCCTCACGGCTCATGCTCCATACCATTCCCCTAAAAAAGGCTGTCCTATGCACAAGGCCAGCCTTTTACTTTTCTCATCTCATAAATTCACAGTTTCGACGATATCGAAAAAATCACACTTTTCTGCTTTGTCGAACTTGACATTTTTGTATTAGAATGGATACAAAGAATCCATGAACACAATCAACCGCCATATGAACAGCTATTTTTATGCATATTATGGTTACCGCGTCTCCAAGACCTGCGGATCGGTTGAGTGTGCCTAATCGCACGCAAATAGATTAAGGAAAGTATACCGAAAAACCGCAGGTGAGAACCTGCGGTTTTTTTTTATGCAAAAAGGAGAAGCTGATGCTTTTAGGACTTGGAAGTTTTGAGACTGCTCTACCTTACTGGCTCTGCATCATATCAACTATCGGTTGCGTTGCGTACGGCATCGCAAATTGGAACAACGCAGGTACGCCAGACAAAATTAATATTGAATCGTTAGTGCAGGAAAGCACTGATAACTAACTGGAGAGAATACGACATGGCCGTTAAACTGATAACCTCACTGCTCTACTTTGGAATCGTCTTCTACTTAGGCTGGAAAGGATGGAAAGAAACAAAAAACGCCGGAGACTACATGCTCGCCGGACGTTCCGTTAATCCTTTCGTTATGGCTATGTCGTATGGTGCAACCTTTATATCCACCTCTGCCATTATTGGCTTTGGTGGCGTTGCGGCCATGTTTGGCATGTCACTTTTGTGGCTGGCATTCTTGAATATCTTTGTTGGGATCTTCATTGCGATGGTATTTCTTGGTAAACGTACCCGTCGCATGGGTTTAGTGCTCAATTGCCACACCTTTCCTGAACTGCTTGGTAAACGCTACAACTCTAAATTTATCCAAAGCTTCTCGGGCGGCATTATCTTTTTCTTTATTCCGGTTTACGCTGCTGCGGTTCTTACCGGCATCTGCCGCATGACTGAAGTTTCTTTAGGTCTGCCATACGAATGGATGCTTATAGGTATTACAGCAATCCTTTCCCTGTACGTTATCACTGGCGGCATGAAAGCCGTAATGTACACAGACGCGTTTCAAGGAACTATTATGGTTGGCATGATGGTCTTTCTGCTGGGCTACACCTACTACCTGCTCGGAGGCGTAGTACCGGCGCATGAGACACTCACATCTATGGCGCACCTTGTACCTGAAGCATTACAGAAAGGCGGTATCTTAGGCTGGACGCAAGGCACAAAAACAGGCTCACCACTGTGGCTCGTTATCTACACTACTATTGTATACGGTGTAGGCGTAGGTGTGCTGGCGCAACCACAGCTTGCTGTACGATTCATGACAGTTTCCAGTGATAGAGAACTCAACCGCGCTGTGTTGTACGGCTCTGTTTTCATCTTGCTCACAATTGGTGTTATCTACGTTGTAGGTGCACTTTCAAACGCAATTTTCTTAAACCAGTTTGGCAAAATCAGCATTCAGATGGCTGGCGGCAACCTTGATAAAATTGTTCCCGTTTTTATTGAAAAAGTAATGCCGCCTTGGTTCTCTGCCATGTTTCTGCTGGCTATGTTTGCCGCAGCCATGTCCACACTCTCCAGCCAGTTCCACATTGGTGGAACCTCTCTTGCGCATGACGTCTCCAGAAACCTCATACAGCGCAAAAACAATCTGAGCGCCTCATCCATCAGCCAACTCGGAATTGTTGCTACGATCATTGCTACTCTCGTGTGGGCATGGCTGCTTCCTCCTTCCATCGTAGCGCGCGCAACCGCATTCTTCTTTGGATTAAGTGGAGCAACCTTCTTACCGGCATACGTACTCGGCCTTTACTGGAAAGGCATAACAAAAACTGGAGCCAAAGTTTCTATTGTAGGCGGATTCACCGTTTCCATGCTGTGGATGCTGTTTGTCCATAAAAAAGAAGCAGCAGCCATTGGCTTATGCCAGACACTTTTTGGAAAAGTAACATTAGTTGCAGATGCAGCTCCGGGCAGCACCATGTTTCTCCTCCAATGGGTTGACCCGAACGTTGTTGCTCTGCCGATATCTATTGCGCTGGCTATCGGGGTAAGCCTCGTATCCCGCAGCCTCGCAAAAGACCATATCCAATTATGCTGGCAAAACTGCTAGCAACGCATTGGGCAAATAGAGATTCGTTATGGCAGCAGAAGAAATATCACAACAGCTGTGATGGCCTTGTGTTTCCCTGCTGCCATAACACACCTCCAATTACTTAGTTTATATTCAAAAGAACGATCTGATGTGCGTGTTGAGCTTGTCTCACTCCATACAATCAACTCAGCAACTACATTCCTGTTTATTTAGTTGCTGAGACATAAACATCCCGACCTTGCTTACACACGGATATCAGCATAGTTGCTCCCTCCCTGAGACACTTCCGTTCTTTTGAGTCCCCCTAGCGTCCGGCTTACAATGTGTGCGTAAGCCGGACGTTTTTTAAACAAGCTTTACCCAGCGGTTGTATAAGGTTAGTTCCAACACCGAAAACATCTTGAATTTATACGCAATCTCTCTTGTTCCAGTGCCCATCTAAGGTACAATACAATGAATGAACATCCGCAACCTAAAATCAGAACTTGCCTTTATGGGCAGAATAGGACTCCTCGCGCTGCAATCACTGTGGGCGTATAAGATACGCTCGCTCTTTGTTATTATTTCAATATCGTTGGGGATTGCTTCATTAACGGTCATTATTGCCGCACACGACGGTGCAAATCAAAAAGCAGAAGAGCTTACTGAATCATTCGGACCAGATGCCGTACTTGTGATAGGCGGTGATATTTTTACCCGTCCAGTGGGGCAACGAATGCTTACGCTTTCGTGGAATGATCTGATGCAGATCAAACGCTCGTTACCGGGAACATACCTCGTAGTGCCATTAGGAACAGTACGAGGGAAAAAAGTTCGGTACAAAAACAAAAGCTGGGACGTTGCAGTTGTTATTGGCACATCTGCCAACTATAGCAAGGCATGGAACTGGCCGCTCAAGTCCGGAAGAGATCTTACACAAGAAGACATTACACGGGGATTAAGAGTATGTTTGGTTGGCGAAGCCGTCTCCAAGGCTCTTTTTACTAAAAAGGAGAGCCCCATCAGTAAAACTATATTCATCGATTCGATCCCCTTGACCATTGTTGGAGAATTAACCCACAGGGGATTCACTGGAGGCAGTGGGGTAAGCATTGATGACCGTATCATTGTTCCTTTAACTACATTAGCACAACGCTTTGGTGCCAACAGACAATACTTCATAGGCCTGCGTATTAAATTTCTTGACGCAAAAAACATGCAGACCAATGTCGATAACCTAACCAGTTTCCTGCGTCATCTTCATAAGATCCCCTCTGGTGAACCAAATGACTTCACCATACTTTCTGCTAAAGAAGTACAAGAATTTCTCGCCGCCCTTAAAGGCGGATTAACAATATTTCTTGGCATAACAGCAGTCACCGCCATGATCGTTGGTGGTTTTGTACTGGCAAATTTATTCTATCTTTCCGTGTCCGAACGGACTGTTGAAATCGGGTTAAAACGTGCCATAGGTGCCACTAAAGGAGCAATAATACGGCAATTCCTGCTGGAAGCAGTACTCTTGACTATCATAGGAGGTATAATCGGGGTTGCGATGGGCATTACGCTGGCGCGAGTGCTTTTTATCTTTCAGCTTATTAAGATACAATTATCACTCAAAATTTTCCTAACTGCACTTGGAGCAGCCATGGCTGTCGGCATTATCTTCGGACTCGGGCCTGCACGACAAGCTGCAGAACTTGATCCAATCCGCGCATTACGGGGAGACATGTGATGCTAAACTCTTTACGTATAGCCCTTCGCTCCCTTGCCACGCATAAGCTCCGTTCTGCGCTTGCTATGCTTGGAGTCTTCTTAGGAACACTTGCGCTCACGGGTGTTCTCCACGTCTCTGAGGCATTCAAGGCACAGGCACAGGTGGAAATTGACAAGCTCGGCCCTAACCTGCTTGTTGCTCTTGCAGGACAACCTACCTTCCGACGCAACGGAGAATTGCGATTCGGCCGAGTTACCACCACGTTCAAAATGGAAGATGTGGATGCCCTGCTGGAAAACAATCCTTACGTAAAGCAAGGTACCCCGTTTGTTACCAAAGACTCTACCATCACCTACCGCCGCAACACCGTTAATTCTCAATTGATTGCTGTTAACGCAGATTTTCCCGCCATCCGTGCTGCTCCAGTAACCTTAGGAAGTTTCTTTACCAAACAGGATGTTGAACAACGGGCAAAAGTATGTGTTCTTGGCTTCACTATCGCTAATAAGCTATTCAAACACCATACACAGGCTCTCGGAAAAATAGTCCGATATAATCTTACAAACCTACGCGTTATCGGCGTTATGCCTAAACGCGGGCGTGATCTTGCCGGAACAGATCAAGATGAGCAGGTGTATGTCCCGATCACAACGTACATGCGTAGAATGTCGAATCAGGACTGGGTATCCGGAGTCTTTATGACCATGTACTCAGACAAGGATGAGGCAGCTGCAAAACTAACTGCAATTGCGATTATGGTGAAACAACACAAGGTCAAACGAAAGGCCGATGAAGACTTTCTTATCATTTCACCTAAGGATCTCTCAGCGCTGAAAACTCAGGCATTACAGCTTGTATGGCTACTGGGACTCATGAGCTCGTCGATCTCTTTTTCTGTCGGTACGATGGGGGTTCTTTCCATCATGATCCTGCTTGTACAGACACGAAAAATGGAAATCGGTATCCGACGCGCCATTGGTGCCCGCCGTAGCGCCATCATGACTCAATTTTTACTTGAATCAAGTCTACTATCCGGAATTGGCGGAACACTGGGGGCTCTGGTCGCCCTCGTCCTTATTACCGTCATCTACTACGTTGCAGGGTTTCCCTACGTATACAAACCCATCCTCATTGTCGGTGCAGCCATCGGCTCCTGCCTGCTCGGCGTCCTAGCCGGAGCATATCCTGCATGGGTTGCCTCTAATATCGATGTCTTGAGCGTGCTAAGAGATGAATAGCATTTTTTTCTAACTCATTGACATACAGATTCTTTTTTAGAACAGATACTATATAAAGTGTTATTGTAAGTTGTTGGTTACGAGGCAATTTTCAAGACAGACGCTACAGTTAACTTCGGAGGATGGAATGACATTAAATGAACTCTCATGGAGATCAATCCGACGCTCAATATTAGTGGGCTTTCTTATTCTCACAATTCCTACCGCTGTATTGGCAGGAACAAACATTAAGATGAGCTACAATGGCCCAGCTTCTGCTGAAGATAATGCCGTTCATGTTTTTGCTACTAGCTTCAAGAAACTTGTAGAAAAAGAGACCAACTCTTCCATCACTATTGAACTGTTCCCAAACAGCCAACTTGGCAATGAGCAACAACGCATGGAACAGGTAATGACAGACCCAATGATTAACGTTGCGTCTTTTGGTGGTATGGAAACTGTCTTTCCTGAAATTTTTGCGACAAACGTACCTTTCCTTTTTGAGAACTACCAGGCTGCACATATTTTCTTTGATTCAAGTCCAGTAATGGCGAAGATGCGCGAAGAATTTAAAGAACGTACAGGTGTCCAGTTACTGGAAGTTATCGAAGAAGGTGGCTTCATTGCATTCACCTGCAATAAACCGATCAAATCCCCAAAAGACTTTAAGGGACTAAAATTTAGAGCAATGGATGCAAGCCAAGTCGCCATGTATGAAGCCTTTGGCGCTGCTGGAACTCCTATCCCTTGGACAGAAGTCTATCTTGCATTGAAAACCGGTGTAGTAGACGGACAAATGAATCCCCCTACATACATCATCATCGGCAGCCTCTTTGAAGTACAGAACCACCTGACTCTTGCAAACGTACAGTACTCTGACCAGTTCCTGCTCGTAAACAATGCGATGATGAACGATCTTTCTGAGAAAGAACAATCTGCAATACGTACTGCAGCCAAGAAAGCAAATGAACTCACTCGAACATTTGTAGAATCTCAAGTTGAAAACCGAATCAAGTTCTTACAAGAAAAAGGAATGAAGGTGTACACTCCGACGCCTGAAGAAATGGCATCTTTTAAAGAACTTAGTACACCATCGTATATTGCATGGTTAAGCCAGCACATTGAAAAAAAATGGATTGAGCAAGCCATCACAGACGCGCAAAAAGCGAACAATGAGGTGCACTAGTGACCTCTATGGCTACCTTATGCCAAGATATATCCACTAAACTTGAGCGCCTTTGTCTACTTGGGGCAGGGGCGCTCCTGCTTATAAACGTGGCAACAGTAATGCTGGGAGTTTTCTCTCGTTTCTATCGTCCACCAATATGGACAACAGACCTTGCTAAAATCACTCTCGTCTGGATGGTGATGCTTGCTGCTGCACCAGCATTAAAACAAGGTGAGCACATGGCAATTACAATCCTTGTAGACAGGCTACCTCAGAATTCAAGACGCATTGTTTGTTTGCTACGTAAGCTCTGCTTCATAAGCATCCTTGCGCTTATGATTTGGCTTGGATTCACCTATACGTATAAAATGCGCCTCTTTACGATCATGACACTCGGAATAAAAAAATCGCTACCACTGATGGCCATCCCAGTCGGCATGACGCTTATGCTTATTGAGTATCTGCTTCAACAATTCACGCCTACTGGAGCGTTGGTAAACCTATCAACAACAGAGGCCTCACCCTCTTCTGACACAGAATATCAAGAGCACGGGATTAAGGAGAGATAGCCATGGCGATCATTCTTCTGTGCATCTTCTTTATTACACTTGCATCAGGGCTTCCGCTCTTTGCTGCCATGCTCTCCACTGCATTTGCCGGTATCATTTATATCGACAAGCTAGGACAGCTGCGTATTATGATTCAGCAATTTTATGGAGGTATGGAACCATTCTCACTACTGGCAATTCCTTACTTTATTCTAGTAGGGGAACTCATGAGTCATTCCGGCCTTACATCACGGCTACTACGTTTTTCTGAAGCACTGGTCGGACATTTAAAAGGCGGTCTCGGCTATGTTACTGTAGTTGCGAGTATCATTTTTGCCGGAGTAAACGGCTCCGCCGCCGCTGATGCCTCAGCAGTAGGTTCCATTATGATTCCTGCCATGAAAAAAGGTGGGTACCCTGATTCATATGCCGCAGGACTAACCGCTGGCAGTTCTCTCATTGGACCGATAATTCCACCGAGCATCTTCATGATCCTCTTTGGTGCAATGACTAAAACCAACGTCGGAGCCTTATTTATTGCGGGCGTTGTTCCGGGACTCTTACTTGGAATCGCCTTTATCATTATGCACCGTATCAGCGCCGCACGTCTTGCACTTCCTATCGTAAACTCCAAGTTCTCCTTTAAAGAACTCTTGTTATCTACAGGCGGAGCAATAGCAGCGTTGTTTGCTCCCGGCATTATTGTAGGCGGTATTCTTTTTGGATTTATGACGCCCACCGAATCAGGTGCTGTAGCCTGTGGCTATGTGCTTATTATGGGTCTAATGTGGACTCGTCAGCTTTCCCGCAAAGGGATTCTCCAATCCGTTTGCAATACCGTGCGCCTAACCAGCGTTATATTTATTGTTATCGGTGCCGCAACTATTGTAGGCTGGATACTATCTTCCGAACGTCTACCTCAACAGCTTGCACCACTTGTAATGCAATACGCGTCCTCCCCGTCTATGGTGCTCCTCTTTATTAGTTGCATCATCTTTCTCATCGGAATGTTTATGGAAGAAATTGCTGCACTTGTTCTGCTGACTCCAGTATTTAGTCCACTTGCAGCTCAAGCTGGTATTGACCCGCTTCATTTTGGTATTGTGATGACGTTAAACATCACAATAGCGCTTATCACTCCCCCTATGGGAGCATGTGTCTATATCGTTTCATCCGTCGGAAATGTTCCATTAGAAAAAATGTTTAAACATATATGGCCTTTTGTCGCAGTTGCGCTTATTTGCCAATTACTGCTTATTTTTGTGCCGGAACTATCCCTCTGGCTTCCACGCCTTTTGGGATATTAGGCACGTTGACCTATACATATTATTGGATCTGTCATGCCTGATAAAATTGTACCACCCATCCATGAGATCCCAGAACCATCATGGGAATCCGTTTATGCTGTCCCTTCTGTGGAATCACATGAAGAAATTGTACCGCTCTCTTATGCACCGGAACACATGCTCAGCCGTTCAATTTATTATGAACGACAAATTCCCGGAGCACTAACAGAATGTTACGCACGTGAAGGCGTTCTTGAACGCTTACTGCATGCATCTTCCCTGCTTCCGGCACATCTGCGTCTTGTAATTCTTGATGGATGGAGATCTGCTGAAGTCCAGTCATTCCTTTTTTCAGAATGCAAAAATGCACTTGCCATGCTTAATCCCGATAAGGCTGCAGATGATATTACCATCATGGCACAACAATATGTAGCCAAGCCTATGAAAGACACCAGCACACCTGCCCCACATTCTACAGGTGGTGCCATTGATATTGCCATTGCAGACCGTGCAGGCAAAAAACTATTCTTTGGTTCGCCGTTTGACTACCCGGGGCAAATTTCCAATACGCAGTATTTTGAAAACAAGCTGGAAAAAGGCTACGAGCTGACTGATCGCGAAGAAGAAGCCCTCTATAACAGACGCCTTCTCTACTTTGTTATGACTCAAGCAGGCTTTGTTAACTTCCACTGCGAATGGTGGCATTTTGAATACGGCACTCAGCGCTGGGCCTTGGCTACCCATGCAAAACACGCAATCTATACTCCTGCACAATTCTCACTTAACCCATATGCAAATCTGAAAAAAATATAAAAATATTCCGGTGGTTACGCTTCTCCTTTACGAAGTCGTAACCACCGAAACTAAAAAGCACCCCGCTCCCCTTGCCCTCGACAGATGTCAGTGGTAGCTAACATGCTTATTCAAAAGGGGAATTACACATGACATTGAAGGGCATAGAGTCTTACACCATTAAGACCTATCATACGGACCGGTTTGGCAAAGCTTCTCCTGCAGCCTTTGCCTCTTTTTTTGAAGAAGCAGCAGCAAACAACGCTCGCTTACACGGATTCCCCGGTGAATACCTGTTGCAACATGGCTTTGCTTGGGTACTCAGTAGACTCACCGTAACTGTCGACCGCTATCCATATGCTGGAGAAACCATCTCCATACACACATGGCCCTCTGCCCACACACCCAATTTAGCGCTACGTTGTTTTGAAGTTTTCGATGCTGAGAACCATCTCATCGCCGAAGGAACTACAGCTTGGCTTGTCATTGACATTGAAAAGCGTAAATTGGTTCCTGTTCCGGAATTCATTACCCAGAACTATCCGGCCAACAACCCGCCATGCAAAGAGTTTCCCACCCGAACCGTACCACGTTTGCGCTCACCAGAGCACGAATGCCCTATTATCAGCAGAAAAGCAGATATTGACATTAACGGACATGTAAATAACGTGCGGTACCTCGGCTGGATTCAGGAATCTATGCCGGAAGAATTTATGCTGGAGTACGAACCTGTACTTATCGACATCAGCTACCGTACAGAGTGCGGGGCCTTAAAAAAACTCACAAGCAAATCCGGTAAAATGGATGATGGGGATTACCTGCACTCCGTCTCACTTGACGAAACAGGCAAAGAGTTGTGCCGTGCCCGCACAGAATGGCGAAAACGGCAGCACACCCATGTGCCGTACTTACAGCACTGCTTATAATATAGACTGAATATATAGAGGGAATGACTATGGCAGAATTTCCAACTCCAGACACATGGCTTGCGCATCGTGTTTCCTATGGTGAAACAGATGCAATGTCTGTCATGTACTACGCAGAATATCTTCATTTGTTTGAGCGAAGCCGTAGCGAATACATACGAGAACACGGTATGAGCTACAGCAAGGTGGAAGAGCGGGGGATTATGCTTCCTGTGCGAGAAGCAAAGTGCCGCTACAAACGCCCTGCCCGCTTTGATGATCTGATTTACATCCGTGTAGGCATCAGCAAATGGGGTCGTGCGTCCATGACCTTTGAGTACGAAATTTACAACGAAGAAAAAGACACTATTCTTGCCACCGGCTCAACCGAGCACGCCTGTACCAATGAAAAAGGGCGTCCTGTCAAGGTTCCGGAATGGCTTAAAGAACTCTTCGTTGGAGACTAACTTTTTAGAATAAAGAACGCTGCACTATTATGTATATCGACTTCCACACTCACGCATTCCATCCAAAAATTGCCGCTAAAGCAGTTGAGCATCTTAACTCTCATTACGGAGTAACATGCCAATGTCCGGGCGTTATGGATGACCTTATCCACCGAATTAAAAAAGCCGGTCTGGATAAAATGGTGGTTCTCTGTGCAGCAACATCAGCCGCGCAAGTTATTCCGGCGAATAACTTTGCGTTGTCCCTTAAGGCTGCACATCCGGATGCCATCCCCTTCGGAACTATTCATCCTGATTTCGACGACTGGGAAAACCAACTCGCACGCTTGAAAGCACGAGGAATTAAAGGTCTCAAGCTTCACCCTGATTTTCAAGGATTCAGGATGGATGAAAAGCGCCTGCTGCCGATCATTGAAGCTGCACAAAATGACTTTGTCATGCTCTTTCACATCGGGGACAGATTAGCCCCTAAAGACAACCCGTCCTGTCCGTACAAGCTTGCGGCACTAATCGAGAATTTTCCTAAAGCACGTTTTGTTGCAGCACATTTCGGCGGTTACCACCACTGGCAGCATGCACTTGACGTACTCATAGGAAAAGATGTCTATATCGACACTTCAAGTACTCTTGATTTCATTGATGACCCAACACTCAGTGCGATCATGAAAAAGCACCCGCATGAAAAAATCCTCTTCGGGTCAGATTACCCGCTGTATAGTCCTGACAAAGAAATCGCTAAACTTAAAAAGCGGCTCAAGCTTTCACTGCCAAAGCTGGAAAACTTCCTCAGCAACGCTGCTGACCTTCTAGGCTTGGAATAGAGTTTTTTAATTGCGGAGCGTTGCCTCCAGCGCCCATAAAACCTGTTTCACTGTCGCTATCTGTAACCTCTCGTGCCTCGAGAACAGCTACCGCTGTTGAAACAAGGTTCTCTGAACTCACCAAAAACTTTTAACCGCGAGACAAGTACGTTTTTTCATGTAACCTCGCGGGGTATGATCACTACCTTTCGTAGAAAAAAAGGCTGCCCTAGTTAGATAGGACAGCCTTTTTTAATGAAAACAACTGAGCTATAAGCCGTAGTTTTTTCTGCTTATAAATCTTTCTCGCTAATCGCGGTCAAGAGGGGGCATCCCCCTTGCGGGTCCTTGTGCCAGCAACCGTTCACGAGGGACGAATATTTCGCGCCCTTGCTCGCCGAAGGCAATTAACACTCGAAAATGCCAAAACAAACTACGCTAAAATTTTTTCTGGTGGACGGCGTTCCGGAATTGCCACTTCGCCGTGATCTTCCTGATTGTATTCTTCAGTCACGTAGAGACCGCAATAACAAACACCAAATTCTTCTAAATCAGGATCGCGGTACTCACACGGACAAACGATGTCTCGATCTTTATCAAACTCACCGTTAGGCAAACGGCAAGGACATGCCATGTAACCATACTCTTCTTTGTTAATGAGCAGGCTTTCAAGAAGCGGCATGGTGATGGACATATCTTTGTTAAAATAAAATCCACGCGGCTCCTGAATCTTTTTAAGCATTTTATAAAGCTCTTCAGCGGTCATTTTCTTACTCATAAATTCAGCGCCTCCTCAACCTGGTCCTTATGGAAACCTATGATGATGCACTCACCGTCTTTTACCACGAGTGTAGGAAAAGACAGTTTTGGATTATAATTTCTTATAATATCAAGAATTTCCTTTCGCTCTTCGCCCTTGAGTTTATCAACAAAGATATTATCAAAATCGATCTCATGATCTTCTAAAAAAATTTTCAACCTTCTACAGTGAATGCAGGTTGAAAGTGCATACAGGGTACATTCTTTCGACATTTCGCCCCCATTTGGAATATATAGTAACCGTCTAGACAGACTGAAAAACTAAACGAAAAAACATCAGTCTGCTGTTCATATCCAATCAAAACAACATACAGCAGACATTATGCAAATTACTGGCACTTGCTCACGGTTCAACAACATTTGCGATCTCACGTGCAATCAACCGTATTGCTTCTTCTTCCGTATCAGCTTCGCGGCTTGTGACAACATCGCCATGCTCATCCTTACGCTCGAGAACAAAGCGCTGATGCTTAACTACGTCATCGTCAAAATCTTGCTCACTACCACTAAGGGAAAATTGCGTCAGCCGATGCGTAATCTTTACATATGCTTTTTCAAAAACAATCACCACATTGTCACGATTATTTTCTATGACAAACTGTTTTCCTTCAGGCAACGCAGCATTCATTTCTTCTACTGCCCGTCTCACTGGAACAAGTTTTTTTATTCCGGTTTCCCGAAGCCGCTCTATATTGGCCGCTACCTGTTCCTGCTTCTCCCGCCGTTGGCTCAATTCATCTTCCATAATCCGCGCGGGCGACTTTAGGCTTTTCAAAAAGTCTTTCACTATCCACACAACAAGAACAATAAAGATAATTCCAACAATAAGGTTGATGTACATACGTACTCCCAAATCAGCAGTATTGGCAGTGCCAAAAATTAAAGACGGATTATATTTCTACAAGTTACAATAAATTTCAACAGAAAGGTACGTATCCGTTTGAGAATTTGAAAATTTCTTCTGAGAGGTTGACAAGTATCGCAGCGTTATACAAGGTGGAACCATAGGGGTGTCCCCCTGACGCATCAGGGTAGCCCCCCCTCTAGACAAGTTATGGAACACCGCCGTTTGCAATATTGCAGGCATAATCCCCTAAAACCACATAAGGGAGAGGTATATGGCCAAGACACTTGATTCTCAGAGAACTTATGCCCTTGTGGGCACTGGAGGAAGTGGAAAAACCTCGCTGGCTGAAATGCTTATGTTTCAGTCCGGGGTTATCAATCGCCTTGGGAAAATTGAAGAAGGCACCACTTCACTCGACTATGAACCAGAGGAAGTAAAGCGAAGAGGTTCTATCCAGCCCGGCTTTGCCACCATTGACTGGAACAAAAATCGCCACTTCCTTATGGACGTTCCAGGCGACAATAACTTTGTAGGCGACATTAACCACCTGTTGTTCGGGGTTGATGGCGCCGTTTTTGTTATTGACGCCGTTGACGGCGTTCGCCCCCTTACCAGCCGTCTATGGAACTTTGTTCAGGATGCAGATCTTCCTTCCATTATCTTTATTAATAAGATGGATCGTGACCGTGCAGACTTCGACAATGCTTTCAATGGATTGTCTTCAATCCTTGGGGTCCGCCCTGTATTGCTGCAGATGCCAATCGGTCAGGGTGACGATTTCAAAGGTTACGTTGACATCCTGAACAACAAAGCATTTTTCTTTAATGAAGACGGCACAACAACAGCAGGTGACGTACCAGAAGACCTTGCTGACGAAGTCGCTGTACTTCGTGAAACAACCATCGAAAACATTGCAGAAAGCAATGAAGAATTGATGGAAAACTACCTTGAGACTGGGGAACTTTCTCAAGAAGAAATTACAACAGGGCTGCGTGAGGGCGTTCTCTCCCGCGAGCTCATTCCTGTTATGCTTGGGTCTGCACTTGAAAACCGTGGTGGTGCAGAACTTCTTAACGCCGTTCAAGATCTCTTGCCTTCTCCACTACAACACGCTGCATGGGTTGATAAAGAAGGTAACGAGCGCGCATCTTCTCCAGACAACCCGCTGGCATTACTTACTATTAAAACTCTGTCTGATCCATTCTCAGGCCAGCTCTCCATCATGCGCGTGCTCTCCGGTTCTTTCTCCGGCGATGCAGTACTGACAAACATTAACCATGAAGAAACAGAGCGCATTGGTTCTCCACTGTTTATGAATGGTAAAGAATCCACGCAGGCTAAAGGGGAAATCGGTCCAGGTTCCATCATCGCTGTACCTAAACTCAAAGTTACTAAAACCGGCGATACGCTGACAGACCCTAAAGCTCCGTTTGAAGTTCTTATGCCGGAACTTCCTCCTAACCTTATTTCATACGCCATCGCTCCAAAAGATAAAGGCGATGAAGATAAGATCTATGCTGCTGTCCACAAACTTCTTGATGAGGACATTACGCTTAACCTTGCACGCGATGCAGAATCCAGTGACATTCTGCTTTCCGGCATGGGACAGCTGCATATTGAAACCAGTGTTGAACGCGCCATGCGCCGCTACAAATGCGAAATGGTGCTGAAAACCCCTAAAATTCCGTACCGTGAAACAATTAAGGGGAAAGCACAGGTTCAAGGCAGACACAAAAAACAATCTGGTGGACGCGGACAGTTCGGCGATTGCTGGATTGAAATTGAAGGCATGCCACAGGGCTTTGGTTACGAATTCGAAAACGCCATCGTTGGTGGTGTAATTCCTCGCCAGTACATCCCTGCCGTAGATAAAGGTATTCAAGAAGCAGCACAGCGCGGCTGCCTTGCAGGATACCCTCTTGTAGACTTCAAGGTAAAACTCTACGACGGCTCATACCACTCTGTAGACTCCTCTGAAATGGCGTTTAAAATTGCCGGTTCCCTTGCCCTTAAGGGTGCAATGGAACAAGTGAAACCAACCTTGCTTGAGCCGATTGTACTAATGACCGTACATATCCCTGACGAGTTCATGGGTGACGTAATCGGTGACTTGTCATCACGTCGCGGTAAGGTTCTCGGCTCTGATTCAAAAACAGGTATTACGGAGATTAAAGCGCATGTGCCTATGGGCGAAGTGCTCCGCTATGCTCCAGACCTGCGCTCAATTACCGGCGGTCAAGGTGTCTTCACCATGGAATTCGACCACTACGAAGAGGCACCACCACCAGTAATTGAAAAAGTAGTTGCAGAAAAAGAAGCAAGTTAATCCAAAAGAAGAGCCCACAGTAATGCGGGTATAATACAAAGCCCCTCTTACCTGAAAGTGAGAGGGGCTTTTTCATGCTCACACAACTTCAATAAGTATCTCAACAAACCATCTGTAGAGCCCCAATTGCGGCCTAAGCTTATCATGTAGAGTACAATTAAGAACCAATATGCTTAAACATAAAGAACCCGCAACCTGCCTCAATAAAATTATGAAGGCGTAATCATTAACTCCGGAGGGAGCATGCGCCCTACAGACTTCACACTTAATGAACAATTACGAATAACAACTCACGAAATCAGCCGACGTAAACACCTCCTCGATCTTACTGACGATGAAATCAAAACGTTGAATGAAGCCAAGCCAATTATTCTCTCCGATCTAGAGAACATCACTAATCTCTTCTACAAAGAACTAGTGGAAATGGAAGGAGCTCCTCAACTAATTGGTGACGCAGAAACTCTACATCGCCTTAAAAACTATCTACAACGATACGTACGAACACTTTTTGAAGGCCCATACGATATGGACTACGTTCAATCTCGCCTCCGAATTGGCCTAGTTCACAAACGTATTGGAGTTCCCCCAAAACTATACATTGCTGCGTATAAAATTTTAAGTCGGATTCTAAGAGGTAAGCTACGCAGTGAAAGTAAAAAAATTTCCTGCGAAGTCTGTAGTGGCCGTTCCGGCGCCTTAGAAAAAGTTATGCTTTTTGATCTAGTTTTTGTTTTTGACACATTCATTCAAAGCCTTGTGAATGAAGTAAGTCAAAGCAAACAAAATTTAGAAGAGTACGCCCGAGAACTTGAAGTAACAGTCCACAACAGAACAAAACAACTAAAAGAGCAGGCAAGCAAAGATGGGCTAACTGGACTTTTCAACCAGCGTACTTTTTTTGAACATCTCAGAGCAGAAGTATCCAGATCTCAAAGGCGAGCTGACACATTCTCTTTGTGCTACTTTGATTTGGATAATTTCAAGAAAGTTAATGACATCCATGGCCATCAACAGGGCGACGAAGTTCTCATAGCCGTCGGCACGGCTATAAACAAAGTTCTACGACAAGAAGATACTGGAGCACGATACGGCGGAGATGAATTTTGCATAATTCTCCCACAAACATCAGCAGAACAGGCAAAAATAGTCTGTAAGCGACTTATAAAAATTTTTTCTGAAATCACCCCACAAGAATCTGTCACATTAAGTATCGGTCTTGCAGAATTTATTCCCGATACAAACATCGATCCTGACACACTCATAAAACATGCTGACAAGGCTATGTATTCATCAAAGAAACAATCAGGTCACTATGTCACCGTATACACTGATGAGCTCATTCCATCCGCCAAAAAAGTTTTCTACCCAAATATCTAATAAACTCAGCAAGTCCGTTTAAAAGATCATAACGGACTGGTCTTTTTGCGCCCTTTCTACAATGTACACAAGGCACACCAAGTTCATGCTAATAATCTTTCCACATAGAAATTTTTACAGCACAATAAAGTGCTAACAACTTTCTCCACCTCCATGGTACAAGCAGCGAACCGCCAGGCCAGCCCTCGGTTTGCAGAACTTGAGTCTGGTGTTGAATTTAGTTAGGTTACCAGCTCACATTTTTATTTGGATGACGTATGATACGCACAATCTGGTTTTATTTTTCATTCTTGCTTACGACACTGTATGTCTGCATTTTTATGCCGATTGCAGCCGCTATAGATAATTCTGGAAAAATGGTTCGTTATTTTGCCATGCTCTGGTGCAAAGCCGCGCGCGATTGCTCCCAAATTAAGCTTATTACAGATACGGACAATATTCCTACTGATCAGCCTGTGATTTTTGTTGCTAACCATCAGAGTCAATTCGATATCCCGCTTTCTACAGTTGCACTGCAAAAAGCAATGCCAGCTTTTATGGCTAAAAAGAACCTGCAAAACCTCCCACTTATCGGGCGCTGTTTCAGACTTTTCGGAAACATTTCCGTAGACCGTACCAACAGACGTGCAGCAATGCAGTCTCTTGAAGCTGCAGCTACCACTATCCGTAATGGCCGTTCTGTTATTCTTTTTCCGGAAGGCACACGCCAAGAACAGTTTGAAGAACTCGGTGACTTCAAAACCGGTGCAATTATGCTTGCATTAAAAGCAGGGGTTCCAATTGTACCTGTCATTATTGAAGGTACCGGTGATATTCTACCTAAAGGCCGCATTGCTCTCGGTACCCGCAAAAAAGTGTATATTACAGCAATGGAACCTATAAGCACTGCCGAATACACCGTAAAGCAACGTAACGAATTCAGCGACATGCTCCGCGAGCGTATGAACAAAAAATACATGGAGATGCGTGCATGTCACAAGAAGGAAGCCTAACTCTAACACCACTGGGTGGCATGGGCGAAATCGGTATGAACTGCACTATGTGGTCTACCGAAACAACAACCGTTATCGTAGATTGCGGTCTTATGTTCCCGCACGACTACCATCTCGGTGTTGATGTTGTTATCCCGCAGTTTGAGCACATCCTTAACCAGAAAGATAAAGTTAAAGGAATCGTGCTCACCCACGGACATGAAGACCACATCGGCGCCCTTCCATGGCTTATCCGCTGGCTTAGCGTTCCAATCTACGGCTCCCGCTTTACCCTTGCACTCGTTGAAAGCAAGCTGCGCGAGGCAGACCTGCTCAACCGCACAAAGCTTATTCCTGTAGCACCAAGGGAACGCGTAGAACTTGGTGACATGACCTTCAACTTTTTCCCTGTTTGTCATTCTATCATCGAAGGCTACGGCTTCGGTGTTGAAACTCCTGCGGGTAAAATTGTCCACACCGGTGACTTCAAACTCGACAACACCCCGCTCGACAACCACCGAACCGACCTTGAAGCCTTCCGTGCGTTCTCCGAAGACGGGGTAGAGCTTCTCCTTTCCGACTCTACAAACGTTGAGCGCGAAGGATTTTCTTTAAGCGAACGAGACATTAAAAGTGCTTTTGAAGAGCTTTTTGCCAATGCAAAAGGACGTATCATCGTAACCCTCTTCTCAAGTCATATACAAAGAATCCAACAAGTTCTCGACATATCAGCCCGTTACGGACGAAAAATTGCCGTCTCTGGCCGCAGTCTTGTTAAAAACATAGAGATAGCCAATGAGCTTGGTTTCCTTCGCATCCGTACTCCATTATACATGGACACACGGGAAATGCCGGAGTTACCGGACGAAGAAACCGTCCTGCTCGTTACCGGTTCACAGGGCGAGCCGCTTTCTGCTCTTTCCCGAATTGCACGTGGAGAACATAAGCATCTCGCAATCAAAGAAGGCGACACTGTTGTCATGTCTTCAAGGGTCATCCCCGGTAACACACTGGCGATCACACGCATGATCAATGACATGTATCGTATGGGGGCAGAAGTATACTATGAAAGCTTCCGTAATATACATGCCTCCGGCCACGCCTACCGTGAAGAACTCAGCGAGATGTTGCAAAGCGTATCTCCAAAATTCTTTATTCCTATTCACGGTGAATACCGACATCTGGTAAAGCACTGCCGCCTTGCACACCAATGCGGTGTTGAAAAAGACAACACATTTATTATTGAAGACGGACAGCCTGTCACCTTATGCAACGGAGCTCTTACCCGCGAAGCACCACTTGAAATGGAAGAAATTCTCGTGGATGGTAAGGGTGTAGGAGACGTGGGACTTACCGTTTTGAAAGAACGCCAAATTCTTGGCGGAGAGGGTATGGTGGTGGTCTTCATGGTGCTGGATGAACAGATCTGGGAAATCCTGCACGGCCCGACTATTGTCTCCAAAGGTTTTATCTTCGAAGCCCATTACGATCACGTTCTGGAAGACGCAAAATGCATCATTCTTGAACTTCTCGAGAACATCGGTCCAGAAGACATTGAGCTGCTGCAAGACAGAATACGCTCCAGCCTACGCCGATTCTTCCGAAAAGTGTTGGAACGTGACCCTGTTGTCGTTCCGGTTATCACCATGGTATAAAATAGTTATTACAAAAAAACCCGCTCAGGTTAGCCTGCTCGGGTTTTTTTCTTTTCTTATGTAAGGAACAAACGAAATAGTTGAATACTATCGTTCCATCCCTTCTGCTTTCTCTTTAACAAGCCGCAACATTATTCGTCGAATCCATCCGCTAAAGGGTTTTATAAACAGCCAATAGCAGTGGAAGAAGACCTTGGACATTGTACCGGTCACTGCAACTCTCGTTTCCGTACTCAAGCGAGTTGTCGTATCATCAATTCTGCTACACTGATAATTGCATCCAATGCGCATGCGGGCAGCCACACTGTTTGTAGCAAAAGCCTCTCCACTCTCAATGGGAACAGGGGCCTTATTTACCATAAGCCCTAGTACCAACTCATGTGGAGATTCTTCACCAAGCAAACTAAAATGTCCCTGATCGACCAACCCTTGTATGGTCAAATGCGTTGAAGGAATCCCGCGCAATTTAAAAAGCGTGGCAATTGTCTTTGATGCACCAAAATCCACACATTTCAAAGCATCAAATACAGATTCAACCGGCTTGTTCACAGTTATTTCGTGATACTCAACTGCATCAAACTCAGGGAGTAGCGAATCGAGAAGTCCCATAGTCGAGCTTACTCCTTCGTGAGAATAAAAAACGAATTAGACAATGCTTCACGGGGAGTGCGCAACGCCACAACCAAAAAGATTATCCATGTCGCTAAGCTGATAATATTTTCAAAGTTCTTCAGCTCCGCAGGAGTCACTATATTCTGAACCATAAGAGCACTTCCGATTAATGCCAACAGCAAGGGGATAATAAACATTACTATAGGCAAAAAAAGTGGATGTCTTCCGGCAAGAACACTTATCTGCCGTAACCAACAGTAAAGAACATAGATTCCCAACCCAAAAGAACAGGAAAGTAAGACAACGCTGCCAATAATAAAAGCCTGTGCTTGTTCCTGTAACGCAACGGCCCCGACGCCTACCAACAACAGGATGATTATTAACAATAATTTTGTGTTGGAACCGTTACCAAGGCGATACGCTGTATACATATTCCATATAGGAATAATCCAATGCCACCATGGTGCAGCAATATTTCTTCGCTTTGCAATTACCCAGCAAGGGAGAACTACTAAGATTGAGTACAACGTAAATCCGGCTATACAAAGTAACACCATTGCCACTACTCCGGTTTCACTCATCTGTGGCATACTTCCCTCCAGTCTTAAGCAAAAAATCCTGACACATTCAGGGATACCACACCGCGCAGAGCAACACCGTTATTTCATAGCTGCATAGCTAGCCGTACCTACTTAACGCCACTACAGGTAACAATTCCATCCAATAAGCTCAGCCTGTCTTTTTATGATCTTCAGCATACGTTTTCTAATCACGGAACTGAACGGCTTAAAGAACATCCAATACGCGCGAAAAATCCTGCGGGTAAAGTTGGATAAACACAATACACGAGTTTCTGTTGTTATCCTTGTTAGCCCCGGACTAATTTCAAACAAACTGAAATTCCAAGCCACCTTAATCTTGGCAGAAAGAGAATCTGTTAAAAATTCTTTTGCACTCGAAATGGGGACAACCCGCTTATTTGCTAAAAAACCAATTAGATGTTCAACAGGATAATTCTCAGCAAGACGAGAGAAGCCTATATCTTCCACAAGCCCCTGCAACGTCATCCTGCGGGTCGGTAATCCACGGAGTTTGAATAGTGTCACAATCAGTGTAGACTTTGAAAGATCCACATTTTTTGCAATTTCATACACCTCCTCAATGGGGCTATGAACAATAATTTCGTGACACTCAGTAAACGTATACTCAGGTAAAAACTTATCAATCAAAGCAGACTCTGACATTACGGGCTCCTGACAGAAATACAATATCGGCCATTACTATCAGACTGAAATTACTTTTAAAAACTGTTTCAATAATAATTGGATAAACTGCGCAATCGTACATAAAAAAAAGATGATTTAATACTTTTTTTGTTACAATGACCAATATTTGCACAACTATTGTCACTCTATAAAAACATAACACTGTCGTAATCATAGATTGGCTCTGTAAGCCATCCACAAAGTTCATAGTTCATTACAGGAGTGTGTCATGAAGATAGTTCGAGTCCATTATCAGTATAAAACATTCTATGCAGCCCTTGAAGACGGACTATTACGCTGCCTCACTCCACAAATTGGAATCACAGAACGTTTTCCACTGGAGCAGGCACAACTTCTCCCACTGGTGACACCGTCCAAAGTTGTCTGTGTCGGACTTAACTATAAAGACCATGCGGCAGAACTTGGAATGCCGCTTCCAGAAGAACCTATGTTCTTTCTCAAACCACCTTCCTGCATCATCAACACAGGTCAGCCAATTTATCTTCCCCCGCAATCAACACGAGTCGACTATGAAGCAGAGCTTGCCATTATCATAGGACGTGAAGCTCGATTCCTCGCTCCTCATGCAGTGCCGGAATATATTTTTGGTTACACCTGTGCCAATGACGTAACTGCACGCGACCTGCAAAAAAGTGACGGGATGTTCGGAAGATGCAAAGGCTTCGACACGTTCCTGCCAATTGGCCCCTGGCTTGAGACCAATATTCCAGACCCGTCAGACTTGACAGTGAAGCTATATAAAAATGATCAATTGATGCAACAGGGGCACACTTCTGATATGCTCTTCAGTCCATTTGAACTTATAGCAGACATATCCCACGTCATGACTCTATTACCCGGAGACGTTATTCTTACTGGAACACCGCATGGTGTAGGCCCTATTCAGGAAGGTGACGAAATACAGGTAGAAATTAAGGGCGTTGGAACACTAATCAACCCCGTAAAGAAATTTACACAGCAACAAGATGCCGCTGGGCTTCCTGTTCAATAAATTCTGCGATACAATCGCACACTGGCAGTACAAATATCATACAGAAAAATGTGAATGAATGGCATCAACACTTGCCAAACACATTTATTCGCAGTATGTATCCCTGCCTTTTAATACAAAGCACACTCCGACGCATCTTCCCTGGGTGCCTTTGGAATTCGTAAGGTTCTAAAGGTGGCGGGACTTGGCTCGGGGTGGAAGAAAAACCCATTGAAGGAGATTACAATGGCTTACGTAACTATGAAACAAATGTTGGAAACTGGTGTACACTTCGGTCACCAGACCCGTCGTTGGAACCCAAAAATGCGTCCATTCATCTTTGGTGCTCGTAACGGCATCCATATCATGGACCTCCAGCAGACCGTAAAACTTTACCGTCGCGCTCACGACAAAGTTGTTGAAACTGTTGCTAACGGCGGCAAAGTTATCTTCATCGGCACCAAGCGCCAGGCTCACGAAGCTGTGAAAACTGAAGCTTCCCGTGCTGATCAATACTACGTAACCAACCGCTGGATGGGTGGTACCCTTACCAACTTCCAGACTATCCGTCGCTCTATCGACCGCCTCAAAAAGCTCGAAGCTATGTTCGAAGACGGCAGCGTAAACCGCTACCAGAAAAAAGAAATTCTGAGCCTCCGTCGTGAAATGGACAAACTCGAAGCTACTCTTGGTGGTATTAAAGACATGGAACGCCTGCCACAGCTCGCGTTCATCGTTGACCCTAAGCGCGAAGACATCGCTGTTAAAGAATGCCGCAAACTCGGTATTCCTATCGTTGCAGTAACTGACTCTAACTGCGACCCTGACGTGATCGACTACATCATTCCAGGTAACGACGACGCTATTCGCGCTATCAAGCTTTTCGTATCTCACATTGCTGATGCATGTGCTGAAGGCGGCGCTATGGCTAAAGACGGCAAAGACGCTGAAGCTGAGATGGTTAAAGCTGCTGAAGCTGCTGAAGCTGCTGAAGCAACCGCATCCGAATAATTCATTCAGAGGGAGAATAGATCATGGCTATTACTGCTGCTATGGTTAAAAGCCTGCGCGAAAAAACCGGCGCTGGCATGATGGACTGCAAAAAAGCACTCGTAGAAAACGACGCAGACGAAGCTGCAGCACTCGACTGGCTCCGCCAGAAAGGTCTGTCCAAAGCTGCTAAAAAAGCAGGTCGCGCTACCTCTGAAGGTCTCGTAGGCTGCGTAGTTGAAGCTAACCGCGCTGCTATGGCAGAATTTAAATGCGAAACTGACTTCGTTGCTCGTAACGAAAAGTTCCAGGAAATCGCTGCTAAATTTGCTGCTGACGTTCTCGAAAACGGTGCTGAAGATTTCGCTACCCGTGTTGAAGCTGACGTTAAAGAAGCTATCGCTACCCTCGGTGAAAACATGTCTGCTGGCCGTGCACATCGCATGGAACTTTCCGGCGAAGGCGTAATCGGCTCTTACATTCACTCCAACGGCAAAATCGGCGTTCTCGTTGAGATCCTCGGTTCTGACGATGCAGAAATGGCTAAAGGTGTTGCTATGCAGATCGCTGCTACCACCCCTGTAGCTATCGACGAAGACGGCGTACCTGCTGACCTCGTTGCTCGTGAACGCGAAGTTCAGCGTCAGAAAACTCTCGAAGAGGGTAAGCCTGAGAACATCGTAGACAAAATCGTAGACGGTCGTATGGCTAAATTCTTCAAGGAAATCACCCTTGTTAACCAGCCTTACATCCGTGACGACAAAATGACTATTCGCGACCTTCTTAAAGGCGCAACAATTGCTTCTTTCGCACGCTTCGAACTTGGTGAAGACGACGCTAAAGAAGAAGACGCTGAATAGAAAAACTACGGTTATCTAACAGCTGATAAGGGGGGAGAGTTTTCTCTCCCCTTTTTTTAAGGAAAAAATTATGCCTTCAATCACTGGATTAGTTCTCACATACAACGGTGAAAGACTTCTCGACAAGTGCCTTGCATCGTTATCTTTTTGCGACAAAATCATCGTTGTAGACTCTTTTTCTACTGACGAGACACTGTCCATTGCTGAAAAATATAAGGCAACTATCCTTCAGAACCCATGGGACGGATTTAAAAGTCAGTTTGAGTTCGGCCTAAAACACATTGAAAGTGAATGGGTTATTTCACTTGATCAAGATGAAATTTGTTCAACAAAACTGAAGGAAGAAATCCTTAAAGAGCTGGATAAGACCGACTCTTCCACTACCGCTTTCCGTCCACGCCGACGTAATTGGTACTACGACCGCTTCATGAAGCACTCCGGATGGTACCCTGACAGATTGATCCGCATATTCCGTCCTGAATATCTCACAGTTACACAAAGCGGCTCACACGAATCCTTCAAGGCATCCGGTACGGTCAAAGATATCGACGCAGACATACTACACTACCCTTACGAAAGCTTTTCTCACCACCTCAGCAAAATCAACCTGTACGCTCAGGAAGGGGCAGACGATCTCAAGAGAAAACACCGAAAGGGCGGAATCACTGTAGCATTAGCTCATGCTATAATGCGTTTTATAAAAATTTACTTTTTCAAGCTTGGTATGCTTGATGGCAAAGCCGGATTCATCAATGCAATGCACGGCTTTTTTTATGTGTTCTTGAAATACGTTCGTATTAACGAAGGGGACTGGGGCACACCTTTTGATTCAGAATGATAAATGGGCGAGCTACAATTCCTTTTTCATTCCCTCAGTACTAAGGATCATTTGATATGAACAATATCCCTAAACTCATCGACATCGAAACACATAGAACAGAACAAAGTGGTTCCCTGTCTGTCATACAGTCTAATACACACCTGAATTTTCCAATTCGTCGTGTGTACTACATTCACAGCATTGAAGACGACAAGGCCCGTGGTTTTCACGGTCATAAAAAGCTTCAACAGTGCATTGTAGCCACATCTGGTCATGTCACTCTTAGCCTTGAAGGATACGGAAAGACATACTCATTCGAGTTAGATGCACCAAACAAAGGTGTACTTGTTCCAGCAGGATACTGGCGTGAAATGAGTAATTTTTCTAACGATGCCGTACTCATGGTACTAGCTTCTGACGACTACGAGCCGAAAGACTATATTCATGACAAACAAGAATTTTATGCATTCGATGCAAATCGAACCAACGTCGAAAAAGTAGGCTACCTTGCAATGCATCGACGTTATGAAGAATTTCGTCTCCAGTTGCAGCAGGTAACCGAAGAGGTTCTTGATGAAACAAGCTACATCATGGGCCCTCGACTCGAAAAATTTGAAGAGTCTTTCGCAGAATTCACAGGAACAAAATACTGCATCGGCACAGGTAACGGACTTGATGCTCTCGAAATCATTCTTAGAGCTTCTGATATTGGTGCAGGAGATGAAGTAATTGTAAGTGCTGGCGGTTTTATCGCCACACTCCTTGCGGTAATGCGCGTCGGAGCTACACCAGTACTTGTTGATTGCACCCCTTGGGGCAACATCAATCCGGTAAAAATTGAAGCAGCAATAACTAACCACACTAAGGCCATCTTACCGACACATCTTTACGGTATTCCAGCAGAGATGGATGAAGTGCGCAGCATCGCTCAAAAACACAACCTTCTTGTATTTGAAGATGCATGTCAGGCTCATGGTGCAGAATACAAAGACGGCACCTGTGGAGCACTTTCTGATGCAGCGGCATTCAGCTTCTACCCAACCAAAAACCTTGGTGGATTTGGAGATGGCGGCTGTTTAACAACAAGCAATGAAAAAATTGCCCAAACGGCAAAAAAGCTCCGTAGTTACGGTGCAGCTATAAAATATCACCATGAAATTGTTGGATTCAACTCCCGATTAGACGAAATGCAGGCGGCATTGCTGCAATTCCTTCTTCCATACCTGCCGGAGTGGAATGCAAAACGTCGGGAATTGGCATCGTTATACCTTAATCAATTATCAGTGATTGAAGAAATTGAGCTACCTGTGGTACATGATCATTCGACACCTGTCTGGCATGTGTTCCCAATCATGGTACCAAAAGATAAGCGCGACGCTTTTTGCAATCATCTTACAAAAAATCATATTGGGTACAACATCCACTATCCATTGGCCATGCATCTGCAGCCATGTTGTAGCCATTTACAGTATAAAGCAGGAGATTTTCCTGTAGCTGAAAAACTGGCAGCCTGCGAAGTCAGCCTGCCTCTCGATCCGTACCACACAACGGAAGAGATCAACTTTGTTATCAAGGCTGTTCTAGCTTTTTTCGAACATGAATCCGCAAAAAACTAAACAGCCCGAAACCATATGGGGAATAAATGGGAAATTTAAAGTTTAAACGTGTGCTTATTAAGCTTAGCGGCGAAGCACTTGCCGGTGACGGCAAATTTGGTATTGACCCGGAAACAGTTGCAGGTGTCTGCACAGAAATCGCAGAACTTGCTGATATGGGACTTGAGATTGCGCTCGTTATCGGCGGCGGCAACATATTCCGCGGTATTTCCTCTTCTGCAAAGGGCATGGATCGCTCCTCTGCTGACTACATGGGTATGATGGCAACTGTAATGAACGCAGTTGCTGTTCAGGATCAGCTTGAAAAACTGGGCCACCCAACCCGCGTTCTTTCTGCTATTACTATGCAGGAAGTTTGCGAACCGTACATCAGACGCCGTGCAGAACGCCACTTAGAAAAAGGTCGCATCGTCATTTGTGCAGCCGGTACTGGCAACCCGTTCTTCACCACCGATACCGCTGCAGCACTGCGCGGTATGGAATTAAAATGTCAGGCTATCATTAAAGCTACCAAAGTGGATGGCGTTTATGATAAAGATCCTGTAACAAATGATGATGCAGTTATGTTCAAGTCCCTCAGCTTTATTGAGGTACTTCAGAAAAACTTGCGAGTAATGGATTCTACTGCCATTTCGCTGTGCATGGAAAACAATGTACCAATTCTGGTTTGCAACCTGTTCAAGGGTGACGTCCGTAAAGTTATCCTTGGTGAAGATGTTGGTACAATCGTACACGGAGGCTAATCATGGATGAGATTCTTCTTGATGCCGAAGAAAGAATGGAAAAAGCACTGGTAGCACTCGATCGTGAATTCGGTCGCCTTCGCACCGGTCGCGCACACGCTAGCCTTGTTGACCACATCGTGGTTGACTACTACGGCGCACCAACCCCTATTGGACAGCTCGCATCCGTTGCTGTTCCTGAAAGCCGAACTATTACTATTCAGCCTTGGGATAAGGGTGCTTTTCCTCTCGTAGAAAAAGCTATCATGAACTCTGACCTCGGTCTGACCCCAATGAACGACGGTAAGCTCATCCGCATCTCTATTCCGATGCTGACTGAAGAACGTCGTCGTGAACTTGTTAAGCTTGCGAAGAAGAGCGTCGAGGATGCAAAAATTGCTATCCGTAACGTTCGTCGTGATGCTAACGAGCAGATTAAAAAGCTTGAAAAAGCAAAAGAAATTTCCGAAGACGATTGTCGTAGCGGCCAGGATGATGTTCAGAAACTTACTGACTCATTCGTTGCTAAAGCAGACGTAAAAGGTAATGAAAAAGAAGCAGAGATCATGGAGATTTAATTTCCAGACTGCTTCGGCTGAATTTCAGTCATCAAAAGGCCGGATGTCCTATCCGGCCTTTTTTGTTATCCTGTCATCCCCCGCCAGAACACCCTTTCTTGACGGGAGACGCCCTTTCCCCTTATAACTCAACGTTTCTTTTATTACTCAAACGCATGTTGAGGTGTGTTTTGTCAAATTCACAATTACTGGACTGGACAACCCCTGAAGCACTTCCTGTGCATGTTTCATTCATCATGGATGGAAACGGACGCTGGGCAAAACGAAGAGGGGAAGAAAGAACGGCGGGACACCGTGCCGGTTCTGAAACAGTACAGCGTGTTGTGCGCGAATGCCGGAAACTGGGAATCAAATACATCACCCTGTACACATTTTCCCGTGAAAACTGGGCACGCCCTAAAAAGGAAGTAAGCTTTCTCTTTGAACTGCTTGTCAGCTTTTTAAAGAAAGAACTTCCTTCCCTTATGGAACAAGACATTAGGCTCAACATTTTCGGTGAAATGAGTGACTTACCACTTACTGCTCGCACTGCATTGCAGCATGCAATGAAAAAAACCGAAAAGAATACCTCAATGACGCTTAATCTTGCTTTAAACTACTCTGGTAGAGAAGAGATTATTCGTGCTGTAAAGCAGCTGGTTGCTGATTCAGTATCTGCGGATGAAATAACAGAAAAAACATTTGCCGACAGACTGTACTCTTCCGGCATACCTGATCCTGACCTGATGATCCGCACAAGCGGAGAAATTCGCCTCTCAAATTTTATGCTCTTCCAGCATGCTTACAGCGAAATGTATTTCACCGAAACCTTATGGCCGGATTTCTCAATTGAGGAATTCCACGACGTGCTCAAGGCATATGCCGCACGGGAACGCCGTTTCGGCAAGACCGGAGACCAGCTTAACAATGACTAATTCACACAGACAACGTTGGACGACAGCCCTTATTGCCTTCCCTTTACTTATAGCCGTTCTTGTTATCGGCGACTGGGCACTGCTCGCAGGCCTTCTTGCAACCAGTGTAGTCGGACAATACGAGTTCTATTCCATGTTCTGGCCACGTCATGAAAAAATGACGCTCAAACTTTTTGGCTGCCTCATGGGCATCGCCATTCTCATTGCATCTTACCTTGCCCTTCCTACTGCTGTTATCGGCCTCATTGCCCTCACATTCTGGCTCAGCAACTTTGCATTTCTCGGTAAATACGGCATCAGCATGCGTGATGATGCAGACTTTACTCAGGCACAAATTCTTACAAACGGCGTGCTGTACCTGCCTTTGCTTCTTCAGGCCGCATTCAGCTTTCAACGTGTCGAACTTATCCTCGTACTGTTTGCCGCTTTTGCATCTGATATCGGTGGATTCTACGCAGGGCGTTTCTTCGGAAAACATAAAATCTGGCCTCGCGTCAGCCCGAAGAAAACTGTAGAAGGCTCCATCGGTGGCATGATCGGCTGCTGTATTATTACCCTTGCACTGGGATTAGGCTTCGGCACTGCTCCATGGTACGCGCTTATTCTGCTCGGCATCATACTTAACTGCGCATCACAGCTTGGTGATTTTTTCGAATCTGCACTTAAACGAACTGTCGGTGTAAAAGATTCCGGGGCAATCCTCCCTGGACACGGTGGTGTTCTTGACCGTGTGGACTCCATCCTTCTTGTGCTGCCAACCTACTGGTTTGCACAGAGCATTTATCCGTTCTTTTAACCTGCAGGCAGGAATGACTTATGGGTGAGACACAAACCCTTGATCTTGAAAACTTAGACAACCACCTTGAAAGAGTCACCTCTATCATTGGTGATTACATTAAGCACATCTCTGATGCACCAGTTGTTACCCAGACACCGATGGAAGACATCAGGGACTCTCTATTTGAGGATATGCCTATGGAAGGCACATCCCCAGATAAAATACTGGATCAGGTCGAAAAGTCTTTCAAATCTGTATGTACCAAAATCGGGCACCCTCGATTTCTGGCGTGGATCACCACCAGCCCTTCTCCTGCTGGTACTATAGGTGAACTGCTTAGTGTCGGTTTTAATCAAGCTCCCCTGCTATACAAGGGCAGTCCACCTGCAACAATTTTAGAAAAAGTAGTCCTCAGTTGGTTTGCAAAACTGTTTGATTACCCTGACACATGGGGCGGCACCCTTGTTTCTGGTGGTACAGTTGCTAACCTCATGGGAATGACCGTCGGTCGCCATGCACATGCTCCAGAAGTAGCAGACAGAGGTATGCAAGCTCTTAAGAAGCCCCTGATCGTCTATGTTTCTGATCAAGGGCATATGTCCATTTACCGTTCTGCGATGCTTCTTGGCATCGGTCACAACAACGTACGCAGTGTTCCAACAGATAATGAATGCCGCATGATTCCTGAAGAACTGCGCCGCATGGTGGAGGCAGACAGGATGGCCGGTATGCAGCCATACTGCGTTGTTGCACAGGCAGGTGCGGTATCCACAGGCTCAATTGATCCGCTAAATACCATTGCGGACATCTGTGAAGAAATGAATCTATGGATGCATGTAGATGCTTCATACGGTGGCGCCGCAATGATTTCAGATAACTTGCGCCACCTTCTTGATGGCATCAACCGCGCAGATTCCATTGCTGTAGACCCGCACAAGTGGTTTTTTATCCCTCTTGAATGCGGCATCACACTTTTTAAAAACAAGAAACAGCAAAAAGACACCTTTATCGCCAAAGCCGTATATCTTGGTCAGGAAACGGACTGGGATTTAAAAAACACAAACTTCCAGTTATCCAGACAGGGACGTGCTCTCAAGCTTTGGTTCGCCTTCAAAACATACGGCGTAAAACGTCTTGCTGAAATTGTTGACCGCAACCATGGTCATGCGAAACTTTTCCATAAACTCACAACTGAATCTCCAAACTGGGAACCGGTATGTGGTGTTGAACTATCCATGGCATGCGCCCGCTACATTCCTGACAACTGCTGTGCATGGTCAGAAGCAGAGCTTGATAATCTGCAAGTTGCCATCCTTAGCGAATTGGAAAAAAGCGGTCTCGGTTTTATGACTCCCGCACGTATTTGCGGCAAAGGCGTTATTCGTCTGTGCGTTGCCAACCACCGCACTACCGACGACGATATTACGCTGCTTTTCAACTTTATGACCGAGACAGGCGCAAAGCTTGCTGCTCAACATGCTTAGGATTCCCTGTGATACACTACATTTCATCACTACCGGACGCGACGTACGCGGCAACCTTTCCACGCTCGATAGTCATATTGGGCTCAACAGGTTCCATCGGTACTAGCGCGCTCAAAGTAATTGAAGAACAGCCAGAACAATTCACCGTTGTAGGCTTAGCAGGTGCCCGTAACCTCACCTTGCTAGCTGAGCAGGCTATTCGCTGGCGTCCGGCTTACCTTGCCGTTCTCACTGAAGAAGCAGCCGCTGAACTTCGCACCATGCTTCCAGCAGGGTATTCCCCGGAAATATTCGTGGGTGGTGATGGTTATGCTCAAATGGCACAACTGGAAGAGGCATCAACAGTACTTTCCGCACAGGTTGGTGCAGCAGGTCTTCGCGCGACCTTTGCCGCAGCTGAAGCCGGTAAAGTGATCGCACTTGCCAACAAAGAATCACTTGTTCTTGCAGGCGATCTTATCCGCGAAGTATGCAAACGCACAGGAGCTGTTCTCCTGCCGGTTGACTCTGAGCACAACGCAATATTTCAAGCCCTGTCAGGACACGACAAAGCTGAAGTCCGCCGAATTATCCTGACTGCATCAGGTGGGCCATTCCGTGGAAAGCAGCGTGATTTTCTATCAACTGTAACCAGCAAGGAAGCTCTTGCGCATCCTAACTGGTCCATGGGCCCTAAAATCAGCATTGATTCTGCAACGCTCATGAACAAGGGCTTAGAAATCATTGAGGCATATCATTTATATGGTGTTCCACTGGACACTATTGAAGTTGTAGTGCACCCTCAGTCTATCATTCATTCACTAGTTGAATACAATGACGGATCACAGATCGCCCACATGGGACCGCCGGATATGCGTATTGCCATCGGCTACTGCATTGGCTGGCCAAAGATCATGAAGACCGGAGTTACGCCGCTTGATTTAGTTTCCTGCGGTAACTTGACCTTTGAAGAACCTGATATACTTTCTTTTCCGTGTCTTGAACTGGCACGAGAAGCATTACGAGGCGGGAAAGGACTGTGTGTAGTTCTTAACGCGGCCAATGAAATTGCTGTAGATCTTTTCCTTAAAGATAAAATTAAGTTCCTGCAGATTCCGGAACTTATCAAAAAGGCAATGGACGCACACGATATGGTCACTCCTGCTTCTCTCGAAGACATCATAGAGCTGGATACTGCAACACGCGAACGCTCCTTAGAATGGGCACGCACCCTGTAGCCGGCACGACTTAACCCACGGAGTATCTAAGCAGTATGCTAAGCAGTGCAATTGCAATCATTCTTGTTCTAGGCGGGCTTATTTTCTTCCATGAGCTCGGGCACTTCAGCGTAGCCCGTGCTTTTGGTGTGGGCATCCGCACCTTCTCTCTTGGATTCGGCCCAGCAATATACAAGTTCAAGCGTGGTCGAACTGAGTACAGACTCTCCGCAGTACCTCTTGGTGGATACGTATCCATGGTTGGGGAGAACCCTGACGATGATATCAACTCTCCGGAGAATATAGAATTTTCTGAAGCAGACAGCTTTATAAAGCGTAAGCCATGGCAGCGGTTGTGTATCGTTGCTGCTGGTCCTATTGCCAACTTGCTGCTCTCATTTTTTATTTACTGGGCACTCTTCATCGCTAACGGACAACCCCAACTCATTCCTGAAATAGGCAGCGTTCGTCCAGATAGTCCTGCGGCTGTTGCCGGCCTGAAACAGGGGGACTCCATAAAATCTATTAGCGGAAACAATATTACATCCTGGGAAGATGTTTACATATCCGTCGCTAAAAGCGAGGGGAAAGAACTTCAAATGGTCATTTCCCGCGATGGTAATACCCTGACTTTTGACATCACTCCTTCCCTGCTTTCCCGTAAAAGCATTTTCGGAGAAGAGGAGCAATCGTACCTCATCGGCATTCTGGCTTCGGGAAAAACAGAGCAGATTGATCTCGGATTCTTCAGTTCTGCTTCAGCAGCTTTTGAAAAAACATGGTCAATGACCGTGCTCACCGTTCAAGGCTTTGTAAAACTTATTGAGCGCGTTGTACCTGCTGAAACTGTCGGCGGGCCGATTATGATTGCTCAACTTGTAAGCAAGCAGGCAGAACAGGGACTTGTTGCTGTTCTTGCTCTTGCGGCACTCATCAGCATCAACCTTGGTGTGCTTAACCTCCTTCCGATTCCAGTATTGGATGGCGGTCACATCGTAATGCTTGTATATGAAATGATCGTGGGTAAACCAGTTCCTGCCAAAGTAATGGACTACTCTATCCGCGTCGGAATTTTCTTACTGTTAACTCTCATGGTATGGGCCACATTTAACGATGTCCGCAGACTCTAAAAACACCCTTATTTTTAATAGTGCAGAAGCCCGCTTGCAAATAATTTGCGGGGAGCAGGGACAACTGCTTTTTTCTAAAGAACTCTTTTCTCCACGTCAGGGAATGCAGGTGTTGTTGCCTGCCCTCATGGACGGTCTGGAGAAAATGTCACTGTCTTTAAATGATATCGGACGAATTGCCTGTGTTCGCGGCCCCGGTTCCTTCACCGGTCTGCGTCTTGTGCTTGCAACAGCACTCGGTCTTGCACGCACTCACGGCTTCCCGATGGCCGGTATCGACTACCTTCCTGCGCTTGCAATGGATACCTGTACAATCACAGACAAGGAAGTTTGGGTTATCACCCACGCAAGACGTGGTCAGGTGCACTATCAAGCCTTTCAAGGATTCTCCTCTAATGGCCTGCCAAAGGCACTGATGGGGCCAACAGCCGGAACAATTGAAGATCTCGCGACTGCAATTAACACACGAAACACTGACACCGTACTACTTGGCACGGGCGTTCAAAAAAACCGTGAATTTTTTGAAGATAATATTCAGAATGCAGTTATTCTTGATGAGCGATTCTCACATCCTAAGCCGGAAGTCTTACTGGATATAGCAGCCACACTTGAATACGGAGATACTCCAGTTGCCCCACTCTACCTGCGACCATGTGATGCAGAAGAAAATCTCGACTATATTGTTTCTATGAAAGGGGTCGATCCGGATGAAGCACGTCAAAAACTTGCAGAACTGACCACCAGCCTTCCGGAAACATAAGATCACATCACTTCAAAAAAACATAAGGGTGAAGTACCATACTTCACCCTTTTCCTTTTTACACCCGCCAGATAGCCAAACAGAAAAAAAATATATCTCTGAAAGGCTAACCACTGTTCTTTATACAATCTTTATGATGTTCTTCTAAAGGCATCGTATTTAATGCCGATACACTTAGTAAGCACGAATGGTGACGAGTAGTTACGCCACCTCAGAGCTTGGCATTCACCTTGCTTTATCTATAGAGGCGTATTGCAAACAGGAAAATTTTGCCGCTTTCACATTACACTTTGTTCGTGTAATGTTCGGCAGTATGTTTACTGCAATCCCTCTAGTATCAATAATAGTTTGTTAGAAGTTTATGAGGAGCACGCAATGAAAACGGCCGCACAAGCCTATTTTTCTACTCAAGTTTCCACAACCTCACAGGGACAGTTGCTGATTATGCTGTACGAAGGCTGCATCAAGTTCTTGAATCAAGCCAAAACCAGCATTGAAGAAAAAGACGTGGCAAAAAAAGGCATGCTTATCACCCGTGCTATGGATATTATCAACGAGCTCGATAGTAGCCTTAACGCAGAAGCCGGTGGTGAAATTGCGAAAAACCTTCACGAGCTTTACCACTTCTGTAATACTCGATTACTGAAAGCTAACCTGATGATGGACACCACTTGCATTGATGAAGTTATCAAAATTATCGACGGCATCCGTGACGCCTACGCTCAGATTATTGATACTCCTGAAGCAATCGAAGCTATGAAAAACAATTCAGCCATGCCAAGTAAGCAGACAACAGCACACGCTAACTCCGGTGTCTTCAACCAGCAGCCTGTCAAGCCAGCAGCACAGCCAGCCAAACGTGTTGGTGCCGCCATGTACCAAAAAATGGCAACCTCCGCGTAGATCACACTCAATTTTCTTTGCTTGTAAATAAGCATAAAAAAAAGACCACATTATGATGTGGTCTTTTTTTATGTCCAATAGGAATTTTTTTCCGTCAGTACTTACATTAGAATGCTGCGTTCTCTTCTGAATTATTCTCTTCCTGCACAGCTGCCCACTGCCCTGTCCACTGTTTTACAGGATTTTTCATGGAACGAGCAATTGCAGTTGTAACAACCCACAACGGGTCAGAAGGGAGTCGGCTTTCTGCTCTAAACAGTAGGAAATCGCGGGTCCTATCTTTATCCATGTACGCAAACTGATTCATAGACCAAATCAAGGCACCATTTCTTGTATCGTAAATATCAACAGTAACGCCAAGTCGTGCCCCTGTAACACTGCCACCATCATAAAAATCAGTCAGCTTACCGGTTACCGCAAACAAGGCACCACGCTGACGAGCGAGGCGAATTGCGTAAGCAGGAGAATATGACGTTTTCAACTCTCTGAACTCAAGCACACAAAACGGTGCATCTCTAAGCCACTCTTGCCAAAACCCTTTAGCCACGGCTGTACCCGTTTCAAGCGGATCATGCAAAGTGACAGTTGGCAGAAACGGGAAAAATACTGCGGTTGGTGCTGCATCCGGTTTTGTTTGTGGAAACACAGACACATTCAAGTCACCACCACGAACCCATTCATCCCACACAATGGTGTCATCAAAGCGCATCTCCGGAGTAAAACCAGATGGAACAGGTTGGATTGAAGTTTGAACCTCGGGACTGGCACATCCACCAACTGTCAGCAAACCAGCGCAACACATTACCAGCATACAACATAATATTATTCGTTTCATAACAGCCCTTACTCAATGTCAGAAAAATGGCATTTAATTTTATCTTCCCTTAAACCCTGCAAAAAAAATGCCTGATAACAAGCGGCTTAAGTTAACCGAGTGCTTATCAGGCAATTTACTCAATTTTATTGCTGGATTTCTACTGAATGACATCCGTGGCAACTGGAGTTGCTTGCATTGTATTAAGCAAATGACGTTTTGAGTCGACTAAAGATTCATGCAGCTCCAACCGGCGCTGTACAGAAAGTCTCCGGAACTCAGCCCTACTGGTCAACTCAATAAGCTGCCCAGTCTCAGACTGAATACGTTTAATCCGATCCATAGGGGTTGCTTCTTCATTCGCAAACATTTCTGCCATCTGAGCTAATTCACGCAGTTCGGAAGCCAGTACTCGAATAGCCTCTGGAGATACTTTTTCTTTGTATCGGATGCTGTCTTTAATACTGCGAAACGCGTTAGCAAGCCATGCAAACATGTCCACAACTCCTTATGCTACATAAATGTAACTCCTGCAGCTACTGCCACGAGCGTTAACGCTGCAAACAATAGTAGAACAATACCTACCAGTACAACCGATTTAAATAATGACATATTATAACCAGAACGTACGCCGCTAACATATAATAAAGGTAGATACACAAGTGAAACTATCGCTCCAACAACAGGAAGCAGTAACCAACAAAAAGCACCGCTGCTATAGGACACTGTTTTAACACCGGTACTAAATGGAACAGAATCACCTCCTAGCAGCCTTGCTCCAATCGTAGTTGCGCCGCCAAGTATAAACGGAAATACAAGCAACATACTGCCAAGGACTGCCATTATTGCCGGAGCCACATTACCCCACACCAGTGTTTCAGGAATAAGTCCCTGCTGAGACAATATTGATTGCAGCACAGTGGCTACACTCGTCCAGTTGGCAGCCAAAAGTTGTACTCCGAACGCAATCCCCGCACAAGAAACAAAACACATAAACAGCGAAAAGAGCATAGGAAGCACCAATTGGGGCTTAGCATTTACTCCGCGCCAAAAACGAACCGGCTGCACAAACAACCCGCTGAACGTACTGAAAATTCGTCCAACCACGCTTAACCGAGAATCTTCCCAAGGAATAATGTTTACCTGTGAGCCGCATCCAGGCGCAAAAGACTCAGAGCACTCATGCTCATCCCCCATGGCGGCAATGGCATCCCAAATATCAGTATCACTTCCTGTTTCGGGTACGATATGCGCTGAAGCCGTCTCAACTGCACTGGACTCCTGTTCTTGCGCATATGCCCTCACAGCTTCCTCTTCCGCTTCTGTGGTGGCATCTATAGAAACAACGCCGCGCTCACGCAAAGCCTGAGCCGAAGCAGAACGCTTAATCAAAGCTCTTGGCTGCTCAGCTTCATCATCGGCGGCTTCCGCATACTCTTCAACAATTTTTGCCTGCACATCAACAGAAGGCGCTGACAATGTTTCATCGTCTTCTGTTGTCATATCCTTGGCAGCACCTTGCTGCATATCATCAGCGCTTAGCGCCTCAGAAGAATCTTGATCATTTTCTGCCTGATCTGCCTCTTCCTCTTTCAACAGCTGCTCTATTTCTTCCTGCATAGCCGCAACCATTTGAGACTCAATGTAGTCGTCTTCAATGCTTGCTTCAGGTTCATGACCATCGCCGGAAGCTTTCTTCATTGACGCAACCTCTTCAGCCTGTGACACTGTGTTTAATTCTTCTTTAACGCTCTGTGTCATTGGCACATCTTCTTCGTTGGCTACAAGAAGCTGTTCTTCGTCATGCAAAATGCGGAATCTAAATTTTGTTTTACAGCGCGGACACGTAGCAAGCTGTGCCTTAGCCGGAATTGAGCTTGCATTTATGTTTCGGGCAAACTGACACTCTGGACATGTTATAAGCATGAACCAACCCTCTTAAAATTGGACATATCCCACTCTACCAATCAGAGTGAGACGGACACTAACCAATACACTCGGGTGGCTGCAGTCACCTGTACCGTACGTTAGATAATCCCTTGCGATTTTAGACTATATACCACAAAGGACACAAGTACGAGTACCAGAATAATCACAGGGGGCAGCACACGACTATACGTCGTGTCATGCGCACTTTTCAGTCCTTTAACAATAATGACCAACTTCCAGACTCCGCCGATTAACGGGCCAACAACTGGCACAATAGAAAGAAGGTCAGCAGTTGCTGCATAACAGAGCACTCGAAGCGTAACTCCAAGCTTACCAGTAGCTGCTCCAGTCAGCTTTAATACTCCGTGAAGCACAGCTCCTGTCAAAAACAAGTACATTACGAGAATAAGCGGACTGATGAACATAATAGAAAAAAGCTCATCAATAGAAATCGGACCTACTGCTTCTGCAGGAATAAGCGGATTACCAAAAATACCCTGCCAGATGGTTTCAACAAGTACTGCAGCAAGTGAAATCAAAATAAAGTAACTGAACGGAATGGAAAACTTTCCTTCCTTATTCATAATCTCAAAAAATAAGGATGGCTTAAGCAATACGCCCTTTATTGTAGCTGCAATTGCAGGAAAGAAGCCAATCTCTTTTACTTCCGCCCATGGAACGTCATTCGGCATGCCATCCAAAGGCTGACCATCTGAATATACCATCCGTAACGGATCTTCTTCCGAAGATGGTTTGCTTGTATTCCAAAACTCATCTTCTGAAAAATCATCTTTTTCAGAAGATGTTCCCCGACGCATAGAAGGTGGGTACAAATCTTCCGGCTTCACCGGGCGCCGTGATTCCTCAAGCTCATCCATACCTGCATCCTGTGCTGATAGTGAGTCTGTCTGCGGTTGTTCAACATCCTGACCTAAAACAAAATCAGGTTCATTTTCTTCAGCTGGGCGGAAACGAAATTTTTTACTGCATTTCGGGCAGGTAGCGACAGTAAGATCAGGCGAAACTAAGTCCGGATTTACTTCACGCGTATACCCGCACTCTGGACAACGGATTTCCATATTCTATCCTTATATTGTTACGTGACAACCGACAGCAAACATAACAAAGCCGGAGCACTACTAAAGATCAAAGGGTATGACTTACATCAATGCCATATACAAAATCTTGCCTTAGGAAAAGAGTAGCCTGCACACGACAAAAAGCACTGAAAAATTCAAAGCAATAACAGGCAACACCCTGCTCCACTTGGTTTGGTGAACTGCTTTGAGACTGTAAGCTAGAAAAATTGAAGTATATATTACAGCGGTTATTGTTCCCGAATACGGAAAAACACTTAAATACAAACATGGCACAGCATAGCATACGCACATCATTGTTGCAGCATAAGATGCATTTTTGCCTCGAGCCATCCAAAGCAAAAAGTGTAAAAAAGCCGCCGAGAATACCAGTCCTAAGGCATAAAACGGCACAAGCATAACTTGCTGCCACATTATAGCCATTGGAGTCTGCCACAATGAAAACGCAAACACGATGCTGTAAGGAGCAAAATATCCATCACCAAAAAGCCCGACAAGATTTCCAAGCCCGATTCTGACAAAGGGAATGCTCATGAGAACTAGAACAGCCAAAAAGAGCCCACGATAACGTAGACGCTTGATTTTCCGTGTTGCAAAAAAATGTGTCGGTCTCACATACACATCTAAAAGCTTAACTATCATATATCTATTAATTATTTTGTAAAAAAGATGTGACACAACGTGTGCTGGCATATCTTATTATAATTCGTTATAAGACTACATATCAATACTGATTACTACTAACAATCAGATTCCTTCTGCGGAAACAAATAATTACGCAACTCTCATCACGCTTCGTACCAATACCGTTATCTTTTACTGATTGCAAAGACCTGCTTTCCTACCTTAGCGGTTCCAAATTATACGAAAAACTTTGATTGTATTTAAGACTCAGGAAATTCTTTGCCCTGTGCGAGGTAGTTTGGTAAGGAAAAGCTGCGTTGAACGTTAGATGTACGTAAGGCGCCTGCAAAATTTTTAGATACGTTGTTTCTGAGGGAATCATTCCCTTTTTGTTTTTCTCTTGGGGCTCCTTGAGCCTCACATCGGGTCAGACGGCTTTACGCCTTTTCATATTATAAGGAGTCACAATGATAGGCATTTCAAAACTTTACTGT
This sequence comes from Halodesulfovibrio marinisediminis DSM 17456, assembly GCF_900129975.1. Classification (NCBI taxonomy): domain Bacteria; kingdom Pseudomonadati; phylum Thermodesulfobacteriota; class Desulfovibrionia; order Desulfovibrionales; family Desulfovibrionaceae; genus Halodesulfovibrio; species Halodesulfovibrio marinisediminis. The sequence continues at coordinate 665,242 of NZ_FSRG01000005.1, read as the reverse complement.
GGTCAGGTTGAACCTTCCGACGCACTGCGCTACGGCAGGGACTCTGGCAAACTTCCTTCACACCTGCTGCAGTTTTCTAAAGATAAAAAGCCTGTTGTCGTATGGAATATGACCCAGCGCTGTAACCTTAAATGCGTTCACTGTTACGCTCATGCTATTGATCCTGATAAGCATAAGGATCTTATCGGCACTGAAAAAGGTAAAGAGATCATTGATGACCTCGCTCAGTACGGCGCACCTGTTATGCTGTTCTCCGGTGGTGAACCACTTGTTCGTCAGGACCTTGTAGAGCTTGCTAAACATGCAACCGATAAAGGTATGCGTGCTGTTATCTCTACCAACGGTACCCTCATCACCAAACAGAAAGCTCGCGAACTTAAAGAAGTTGGTCTCTCCTACGTTGGTATTTCTCTCGACGGTATGGAAGAAGTACACAACAAGTTCCGCGGCGTTCCTAACGCATTCAAAAAAGCACTCGAAGGTATTGAGAACTGTAAAGCTGAAGGCCTCAAAGTTGGTCTTCGTCTCACTATCAACAAGCAGAATGCTCCTGAAATTCCAAAAGTTTTCCAGCTTCTTAAAGATATGGAAATCCCACGTATCTGCCTGTACCACCTTGTGTACTCCGGCCGTGGTTCTGAAATCATCAAAGAAGACCTCGACCATCAGGCAACCCGTGACGTTGTAGATCTCATCATGGATGAGACCAGAAAGCTTCATGATGCTGGACATCCAAAAGAAGTTCTTACTGTAGACAACCACGCTGACGGTCCATACGTATGGATGCGTATGCTGCGTGAAGACCCAGAGCGCGCTAAAGAAGTATTTGAACTGCTTCAGTTCAACGAAGGCAACAGCTCCGGTCGCGGCATCGGCTGTATCAGCTGGGATGGCAGCGTTCACCCTGACCAATTCTGGAGAGAAAAAGTATTCGGTAACGTTCTCGAACGTCCATTCTCCGAAATCTGGGAAGATATGAACATCGAACTTCTTGCTAAAATGAAAGACAAAAAACAGCATGTTGGCGGTCGCTGCGCTCAGTGTCGCTTCCTCAACATCTGTGGCGGTAACTTCCGTGCTCGTGCAGAAGCTGTATACGGCGACGAATGGGCACAGGATCCTGCTTGTTACCTCACCGACGACGAAATTCGTCCAGAGTAACAACTCCCCCGCTTACCTTTGATTCTATCGGCTCCCGCTGTTCCGCTCTGGAAGAGCGGGAGTCCTTTTATAACCAGTTTCAGCAGCACACCAGCCTGCTTCTGTAGCACGCCGGTTCCATCAACTTCTTTCCACTCTTACTGCTGAAGCAAGACATGAACCGATCCTTAACGATCAGGAGGATTCAATGGCAGACTTCTATAGAGGACGTCGTCTTCGCAGCAGCGCAGCCATGCGCGCTCTTGTGAGCGAGAACCGCGTTACAGCGCAAGACCTGATTATGCCATATTTCATTGTGGATACCGAAGACTCCACATTCCGCAAAGAAATTCCTTCAATGCCGGGACAATTCCAGCTTTCTCTGGATGAATTTGAAAAGCAGCTTGCAGAAGCAGTTGCAGCAGGTCTCCGCTCCATCATCCTCTTTGGTATTCCTAAATGCAAAGACGCTACTGGTTCCGAAGGATACGCGGAAGACGGCATCGTGCAACGTGCAGTGCGCCTTGCAAAAGCTCGCCACCCAGAGCTTGTTGTTATTACAGACGTATGCCTTTGCGAATACACCGATCATGGCCACTGTGGCATTCTACAGAAGAAAGACGATGACGTAACTGTTGCGAACGATGCTACACTTGAGCTTCTCCAGCGTGTAGCCATTTCCCATGCAAAGGCAGGGGCTGACATTGTTGCACCATCTGACATGATGGACGGACGCATTCAAGCTTTACGTGAAGCACTGGATGAGGAAGGCTTCGTTAACCTTCCGATTATGTCCTACGCAGTTAAGTATGCATCCGCCTTCTATGGCCCGTTCCGTGACGCAGCTGAATCCACCCCGCAGAGCGGTGACCGTAAAAGCTACCAGATGGATCCTGCAAACAGCCGCGAAGCACTTCGTGAAGCCACCGCGGATGTTCTGGAAGAAACAGACTTCCTCATGGTGAAACCTGCCGGTGCTTATCTGGACATCATCCGTATGCTTCGCGACGGCTTTGATCTGCCATTGGCTGCCTATCAGGTAAGCGGTGAGTACTCCATGATCATGGCCGCAGCCCAAAATGATTGGATCGACCTCGATGCAGTTGCAATGGAATCACTCCTTGCCATCAAACGCGCCGGTGCAGATCTCATCATCACCTATTTTGCTGAAGACTTTATTAAACGCGGACTGGTAAAATAACATGTCTGATAAAAAAGAATCTCTCTGCGGTTGCGCTTCCAAAGATATTGGACGCATTGCTGAAAAAGCACCGCTCGGCCATATGCATGCACACAAGGAAGCAATCCTTGATACAGGCCTGCCTCCGCAGAACCGTCCTGCTAAAGCTGAAAAACCAGCAGGACATCCTGACATGCCTGCTGGACATCCGCATGGCAAAATGCCAGCCGGTCATCCTCATGGCAATGGACTCTCTGGTTCCATGGCGCGCACACTTGAAGACGGTTCTCCTTCCTGTAAGCTCATTGCATGGGAAGTAACCCGTTCCTGCAACCTGGCCTGTAAACACTGCCGTGCTGAAGCACACGAAGAGCCGTATCCAGGTGAACTCAACACTGAAGAAGCAAAAGCGTTGATCGACACCTTCCCTAGTGTTGGTAACCCGATCATCATCTTTACCGGTGGTGATCCTATGATGCGCTCTGATGTTTATGAGCTTGTCGCCTATGCGACAGAAAAAGGCCTACGCTGTGTTATGTCTCCTAACGGTACGCTTATTACCCCTGAGACTGCCCAAAAGATGAAAGAATCCGGAGTACAGCGCTGTTCCATCTCCATTGACGGCCCGAGCGCTGAATTCCACGACGATTTCCGTGGTGTTGAAGGCGCATTCGACATGTCTATGCGTGGTATCCAGTACCTCAAAGATGCTGGCATCGAGTTCCAAATCAATACAACTGTAACCCGCCAGAACCTTCCATACTTCAAACAGATCTTTAATCTGTGCGAAGAAATTGGTGCTGTTGCATGGCACATCTTCCTGCTGGTACCAACCGGACGAGCAGCACAGATGGGTGCAGAAGTTATTACAGCAGAAGAATACGAAGAAGTACTCAACTGGTTCTACGACTTCCGCAAAACCACTAACATGCACCTTAAGGCAACCTGTGCGCCGCACTACTACCGCATCATGCGCCAGCGCGCTAAAGAAGAAGGCCTTGCAGTAAATGCTGAAAACTTTGGCATGGACGCATTTACCCGCGGTTGTCTCGGTGGCACCGGTTTCTGCTTTATCTCCCACACCGGTCAGGTTCAGCCATGCGGCTATCTAGAGCTGGACTGTGGTCAAATTAAAGAAACACCGTTCCCGGAAATCTGGCGTAAGTCTGAATACTTCCGTCAGTTCCGTACTAAAGAAGAATACGACGGAAAATGCGGCGTATGTGAGTACCACAATGTATGCGGCGGCTGCCGAGCACGTGGGTACTCTATGAAAGGTTCGCACTTAGCTGAAGAACCCCTGTGCAGCTACACGCCACGACGTCAGAAATAATACAGCTTGTAACCGCCAATATCATCGAGGTCGAAATGGATAAACAACTGGAATCTGCGCTGAGCAGCACTGACCGCAAAGTTCTGACTATTATTCAATCCGGTTTTCCGATTGCTCCACGCCCGTACGAAGTTATCGGCGAGCAGGTAGGCCTTACAGAAGCAGAGGCTCTGGCGACCGTACGCTCTTTAAAAGAGCGAAAAATTATCAGACGCCTCGGTGCTAACTTCAACTCTAAAGGACTCGGCTGGCGTTCTACTCTTTGTGCCGCCAAGGTTCCTGAAGATAAAATTGAATCGTTTGTTGCGGAAGTAAACTCGCATACAGGTGTAACCCACAACTATCTGCGAGATCATGACTTCAATATCTGGTTTACATTTATCGGACCTAGCTGGGATGCTGTTGTAAACACCCTAGCCAAAATTACCGAAAAAACCGGCATTGAAATCTTAAACCTGCCAGCAACAGCACTATACAAAATTAAAGTAGACTTCAATTTGACAGAAAAATAGCAGACGTTAGATACATACGTTTTCTACAACAAAAAAATGGCGTAACTACTAAAAAAAATTAGCAGTTACGCCATTTACTTATCCTCTGTCCGGTAGTACAGAAGGCAAGCCATGCCATATGTCGACAATCCATTCTTTTTTATTCTTTTACTGATTATTTACACAGGTGCAGTAATCTTTCTTGCGTATCTTTTCCTATTACGCAAAAAACCAAGATGCATCTGCGCATTGTTATGGGAAAAGTTTATCACATTAAGAGATGTAAAAAGATTTAGTTCGAAATTTCGTTCAACACTATATAGTTCTAATGCTATTATTGCTATTCGATTTAATATTCATACTAATAATATTATTGCTATAAATGAAACTGGTGCTAGGCTTTTAAGCATAACTAAAACTCATGATTCTTTTGATCAAAAAATTACACACAAAGACTTTCTTTCTAAAGAATCTCTTGATGGACTTATAAAAGAACTTGATCAACATAAAAGAGTAGAAAACTATCCAGCTATATGCACTATAGATAATTCAGTTCATAAAATTCTTATTACTGCAGAAAAGTACGATAATGGTGACATTGAAGCAATGATCATCGACATCACAAAACATTTCAATATCTATCAACAGATAGAAGACCAAAATATTTTTCTACAAAATATCCTCAATGCACTTCCTGTCCCAGTTTTTGTTTGTGATAAAACACGCCAATACCCTTTCACAAACAAAGCATTCAATAAACATTTTGGAAACGTTCACAGCGACTCCTTTAAAAAATACGAGTTCCTCACTACCCCGCTTTTCAAACCTCATAGGGGACAAGAGAGCGGCTGTTCACAATTCCATGCGAACTCATTGCCTAAGTTTCATACTGAATTTGCAACATCTATAGATGGACAATTTCATCATTTTGAAGTTCAGAGACGGCCGTTAAGGACAAATAATGGTCATCTATTTGGAATGGTCGGTGTTGCAACCGACATTACCCATCGCAAACGTATAGAACAGGACTTACGCGACACAACAAAACGCTACAAAAACCTGTTTTGGAACGCTGCAGAAGGCATTACCACAGTTCAAAAAGATGGTCGATTAACAGAAGCCAATCCTGCCATGGCCACAATTTGTGGGTATGACTCTCCCGAACAACTTCTGGAAGAAGTTCCGTTCGTTGAAAAATTATGGCGATTTCCAGAACAACGCGCTGAATATGTACAAATTGTACTCGAAAACAAAACTGCTATCGGTTACGATTTCGAGTTTATCCGTAGAGACGGTACACTAGGCTGGATGACCATCAGCTCTAATGGAAAGTTTGATGAACATGGTAATCTTGAATATACCGAAAATATTATTTCCGACATCACACAGAAAAAACAATCGGAAATAGAACTTACCCGTAGTGCAACAATAGACAGCACCACGGGCATCAACAACAGACATGCGTTGGAAAATCACTTAGCCAGCCTACTGTCTGCAACCCCTGCGACTCCTTTCGCTGTCGTCTTCATTGATTTAAACAACTTTAAACCAATTAACGATACACACGGGCACTACACTGGTGACAGGGTACTGGAAGTTATTGCTCATCGACTTGTCGCCAACTGCCGAAAATCAGATTTCACTGCACGCCTTGGCGGTGATGAATTTATTGTCGTTCTTAGTGGAGTAGATAACAAACATACGCTCCACAACATCACTGAGGTTCTGCTCAGTGCCATTGAGGAACCAATTATTCTAGGCGACTTCACACATATTATTTCTGCCAGTGCAGGCGTCAGCCAATATCCTCATGATGGGGAAACCATCATTGACCTGCTTAAAGCAGCTGATGCTTCAATGTATGAAATGAAGCGTTCAAGTAAGGCCAGCAAGATCAACGAACAACTTCAGTTGCTTGCAAACAGCTAACCAGCGCTCTGCCACAACATCCTCTGTCATCTAGCATCGCAACTTCGTAACCCGCTTGGGTTGTTTTTCGACAACCTCACTCGCACGATTCCGTCCACCCCGCCTCTGCCAATGGGTCATGGTAGCCATCCAATTCTACTAACTTGTGTAGCACGCACTGCATAAAGATGTTTCATGCTCTATGGCTCTCTTCATCCGAGCCTACACATAGTTCCGCACAAATGTATATGGGGATATTTCAGAACAACTACCCACCCCCATCTTGAACACCAAAAAAAAGCCCAACTACAAGAGCAGTTGGGCTTTCTAACTGGATGGATTAAAGCTGAGCTAAGCTTAGAAACCAAATCCGCCGTCATCGCTACCAGAAGCACCGAAGCCGAAATCATCCGGTACAGAGCTGCCAGCTTCTTCTGCTGGTGCTTCTTCTGCTGGAGCAACTTCTGCACCTTCAGCTGCTGCAGCAACTGCTGCACCTGCAGGAAGGGTTGCAAGAGCATCTTTAACAGCACGGGAAACGATATCTTTAACAGAAGATTCAACTTCAGTTTCGTTGATTGCAACTTTGCCTTCGAAAGTTTTGAGTTCTTTCTTAGCTTTTGCAAGATCAGTCTGGGCAGCTTCAAGCTTACCTGTAAGATCTTCAACTTTTTTCTCAAGATCAGCAGCCTGAGCTTTAAACGGCTCAAACTCAGCTACGTTAGCCTGAAGGCCTTCGATTGCAGAAGACTGTTCTGCAACTGTAGCTTTAGCATCTGCTAATTTATCGAGCACGATAGAAATGCTTGCCATGTCAACAGCAGGAATTGGTTCAATAGAAACATTGCTGCCAAGCTTTGATGCCTGCTTCTTAGTCCAAGCATCAAATGGTTCGCCTTCTTCGTAACAGCACTGCATAAAACGTGGTTCCATGCTGTACAGCCAGCCTTTAGACATAGGTGCTACAACACCTTCTTCATCAGCGGAAAGTTCACGCTGAGAGAGGTAGCAAAGCAAATCAGAAACATCGGTGCCGCCTTTACCAGCGATCAAACCGAGGATTGTTTCCATTTTGAAAACTCTACGAGCTTCATCAGACATTTGGGCCTCCTATTATCAAGGAAAGATTTGTTTTTGTAATGGTCTTTTCTTGTTTTAAGAAGTGTGCCCGCCTAGGCAGGCACATAGTCGTTTCTTATTGGCGTCCCATGTGACGTACATAGGTAAGCGCGATGGTACGGTACACAATGTGGCCAAGTTTAGACCAAGGCAGGTACGCGAAGAGCATCCATACAGTTACCAAGTGGACGTAGTACACGGAGTACGCAATCTGGGGGATAGCGGCCAAGCGGAAGAGCTCGGATAATACGCCTGTCAGAGCGACTGCCCAGATGACATTCAACAAATACCAGTCATAGTAATTAGACTTGGTTTTTTCCGGATCTTTACCGCGACGAGTATTGGTAAGGATTGCCATACCAACGATCAGAGCGATAGCACCAAGGTTAGCCAGAATCTTAACAGGGTTAAGCAGGTTAAGAGGTGTATGCAAAAGATCGATCATCGGGATAACTTTGCCGCCCCAGTGGGATACAGCAATAAGTCCGGTTACTACCATCAGTGCAAGGAATGCGTAGAACACAAGTAGGTGACCAGTCTTACGGTCGGACTTGTCGTCGCCACAATCTTTGAACTTTTTATGAGTTGCAATCTCTTCAATCACAACATCAATGAAGCATCGGAACATGGATTTTTGCTTACCAAGTACGAGTACTTCACCTTCCGGCTTAAATGTAGCCAGCAGGTTCTTTGCACCTTTGAAGAAGATGCCCACCATTCCGAAGAAGGTGATCATGAAAATAGGGTCAATGGTGAAATCACCAGGGAACAACTTACCGTAAACAATCTCGCCTTCTGGGAAGAAAGAACCAATCTGCCCTGCACGGATGAACCAGATTACGGCCCAAATGATTGCAGGAATGGCAATGAGGTTAACCAGGTATTTAGGGCTGGAAAGCCATTTACCGATTACAGGCATCGGATTGATGCGCTGGTATGCCATGTTACGCAGAGCGGAAAGGAGATCGCCTGGTTTTGCACCACGCGGACACAAGTCAGAACAAGTACCGCAGTTATGACAAAGCCAGATATCCGGGTTGTTCAGAAGCTTGTCTTTAAGCCCCCAGGAAGCCCATACCATTTCCTTACGTGGGTAAGGATTGCTTGCTGGAGAGATGGGGCAGGCTACGCTGCATGTAGCACACTGGTAGCACTTTTTCAGCGAGTCCCCACCGACAGCTTGTAACTCTTTCACAAACTGAAGATCAGGTTCGATTCTTTGAGCCATTTTCCATCTCCTCCTAGTAGCCCTTAAATGGGTTAGGACCTTTCTCGAAGACCATGTCCATAAAGCTATCAATCATACCAGGTACTTTATCGTACTCGTCAATTGCAACTTCGAACTGTTCTACGCGGTCAGGTTCTACACCGAGGCGTTCCAAAGTTTCTGCAATGTTGTCTTTACGACGGTTACAGATCTCAGAGCCTTTCACAAAGTGACACTGGTAATCATCACCGTACTTACAACCGAGCAGCATAACGCCGTCAATACCCTTGGACATTGCATCAGCAACCCAGATAGCGTTCACAGAGCCGAGACAACGTACTGGAATAATACGTACGTATGGGCTCCATGATTTACCGCGGATAGCAGCCATATCAAGTGCAGGGTATGCGTCGTTTTCACATGCGAGAATCAGAACGCGCGGGCCGCCAACTTCCATGTCATCCGGTACATCGATTTCACGGATCATAGAACCGATCTGGTCAATGTTGTAGTTATCGAAGGAGATAACACGTTCCGGACAAGCGCCCATACAAGTACCACAGCGGCGACAGCGGCTGAAGTTTGGAAGCGGAGTACCTTTTTCATCATCGTCCAGAGCGCCGAAAGGACACTCTTCAGTACAACGCTTACACTGAGTACAACGTACAAAGTTGAATACAGGGTAGCTAAGGTCACCAGAACGAGGATGAACAGCGACACCACGGTTAGCTGATTCAATGCACTGAATAGCTTTCATGGTTGCGCCAATTGCGTCTTCTTCTGCTGCGTCCATCATCATTGGCTGACGAACACAACCTGCAGCGTAAACGCCGGTACGACGGGTTTCATATGGGAAACAGATGTAGTTGGAATCTGCAAAACCGTCGAAGAGATCAAGATCAGGGAACGCAGGACCCTGACGGTAATCAAAGTTCATTACTGGATCTTTCGCAGTAGTAGGAACAATACCGGTTGGAAGAACAACCATATCTACTGGAATTTCAACATCTTCACCCATGAGGGTGTTGCCAGCAGAAACGACGAGAGAGCCGTCTTCTTCTGTAATGCCTTTGATCTCTGCCTTGGACATCATAATGCCAAGACGATCCTGCGCTGCTTTGTAGTAACGCTCGTGAATACCAGGAACTACCATGGAGTCATACAACACGTATGCGCGTGCATCTTCATGTGCATCACAAAGGTAGTTTGCTTGCTTAAGGGCAATCATGGAGTTTACGTAGCTGGAGTATGCAAGGTGGCGTACAGATTCCAAATCTTCATGCACGTAACCTTCTTCTTTCTCTTCAGAAGCAGCTTCTTCAGCTTCAACTTCTTCAGGTGCTGCGTAGATGTCGCCGCCTGTCACAGCCTCAGTGTTAACGATAAATGCAACACGCTTAGCGTCAATTTTGCCTTCTTTAGCAAGCTTTTCATATTCAGCAGAAGTAACAACATTCGTCATGCTACCGTAACCGAATGGAGCGAGCAGTTCCTCATCCATTGGTTTCCAGCCAGCAGCGAGAACAACTGCACCTACACTGTATTCCTGACCTGCAACCTCTGCAGTGTACTGACCAGGAGTACCAGCGAGTTTTTCAACAGTTGCGTTAAGGACAACCTTAATGTTCGCGTTGGATGTTACTTCTTCAATTTTTGCTTCAAGACCGGTGTCATGAGCTTCTTCATACGGGTATTCAAGAGGAACAGTTTTGAGCATATTCAGTGCCTTACCACCGAGCTGTGCTTCTTTTTCCACGAGAATTACATCGTAACCGTAATCTGCAGCCTGCTTTGCTGCAGTAAGACCAGCCCAACCACCACCGAGTACGAGAATTGTTTTTACAGTTTCAAACTCAGGTGGCTCAGGAACTGCGGTTTTCTGAAGCTTAATGATGCCCATGGTCACATAGTCTTTTGCCATGGCCATCAGCAGTTCAGGAGCAGTACCGCCAGCAGCAGGGATAGTTCCGTCCGGGTTTTTGTACGCCATTGCACACTGTTCGCGAAGGTTTACGCGCTCAACAATAACGTTCTCAAACTCGTAGATATCCCAATCTACACGAGGAGAAGAACCACAGATTACGATCCCGTCAAGCTCATGCTCAACAATGTCTTTTTTGATTTCTTCACGTGCACTTGATACAGCAAGTACAGGAAAAACTTTTACGACAGGGCAGGTACCGCCAAACTTGTTAGATACGCCAGTGCTCAGCTCTTCTGCATCAATGATGCCGAGTGCAGACTGGTCAAAATATACGCCAATTCTTTCGGCCATTCTACCTACCTCCCGCGAACCGTCTGGATTGCTTTAAGCGCAGCGCTAGTACCAGACTGAGCAGTACGCATAACGTCCAGAGGCTTTTGAGCACAACCAGCAGAGAAGATGCCTTTTGCTTCGCCACCAACAACAAAGCCTTCATCATCAAGAGTAACCCCGAATGGGTTAGCTTCGCCTGCAAGACTTGGCTGCATACCAGTAGCAAGTACTACCATGTCGTGACGAATTTTAGCTTTGTGGCCTTTTACAGCATCTTCAACTTCAACAATCACATCACCTGTTGCTGCGTCTTCTTCCACACCAGCAACTTTACCTTTAACGAGATGCAGTTTCTCGTCGGCAACAGCTTTGCGCATAAACTTGTCATAACGACCAGGAGTACGCATATCGATGTAGTAAATTGTTACGTCAGCATCCGGGTACTGCTCTCGAACGTACAGGGCCTGTTTGAGAGAAGCCATGCAGCAGATGTAAGAACAGAAGCCAAGGTGGTTCTGGTCACGAGAACCTGCACACTGCACGAAAGCGATCTTTTCAGGTGATTTTCCGTCGGATGGACGGGTAATAGCACCATCAGTTGGACCGTTAGGAGAAGCAAGGCGTTCCATCTGCATGTTGGAAATACAGTTGGTGATCTGGCCTGCGCCAAGGTTGGTCAAGTTGGTAACGTCGTAAGGTTTCCAACCGGTAGCGAGAATGATGCTGCCAACAGAGAGTTCGATCTCTTTTGGAGCTTCATTCAAGTCACACGCATCAGAAGCACCAACTTTAATTGCGTCAGCACTGCTTAATTTTTTTGGTTCCAAAACATAACGGTTCGGGAACGCAAAAGGCGTGTCCATGTAAAGTGGTTTACGGGTTGCAAGCCCAAGGTTGAACTCGTCAGCAACTTCGCTTTCAAGAGAAGAAGCAAGTTCACCAAGGTCAGCGCTGCTTGGAGCAGTGCAGCGTGGAGCGATAGAAACTTTGACAGTAAAGTCTCCAGCTTCGCCTTCCACAGAATCCACAGTTGCCATTGTTAGGAACTTAACATTTGGATTCTTTTTAATACGCTGGAACTGAATCTCCAATCCACAGGATGGAGGGCAGAGCTTTGGAAAATATTTATTCAGCTGTGCCACTCTGCCGCCGAGAAATGGAGATTTCTCAACGATGTACACTTCGTAGCCGAGTTCAGCAGCTTCAAGAGCGGCAGTAAGGCCGCTGAATCCGCCTCCGACGACGAGTATGGAGTTCGACATTTAGCAATCCTCCCTACAATTGTTTCGGGCCTATAGTCAAAACGGCCTAAGCACAGACAATAAGTTGAGAGCACTTACTGTCTCAGCTTAGACCGAGTTGATAAGGGAAGAAAAAGGGGCGATTGCGGTGTCCCGCAACCGCCCCGGACGTTCAGTAAGAAGCTCTACAGATTATGCAGTTGGAATGATCTGGTAGTAAGGCTTCTTGAAGATGGTGGTTTCACCAGTCTTCGGATCGTACTTGGAGTTAACGAAGCACTTCCACTTGGAGTCATCAAGACCCATGAAGTCAGCACGGTAGTAGAAACCAGGGTAGCGGGTTTCAGTACGGAATGCGATGTGCTGCATGTGGAGACGTACAGTCCAGAGACGATGGTAGTTTTCCCAACAACGGAGAAGTTCGTGGAGGTCACGAGCAGCCAGTTTGAGGGAGTCTTCTTCGAGCATATCGAGGAGGTGGAAACCAGTGTTCAATGCTGCTTCAGAAGTTGTGTAGTAGGTACCTACACCACCACCGTATTCGTCAGTAGCTTTAACCAGACGCATCATGAAGTTCTTAGGAGAGATGTATTCTGGGTTAACTACTGGGTCAGTGGAAACTGCTTTGCCTGCTTCGTAGTTCTTGAACGGACGGTAAATGAGGTCCGCAAGATCTTTGGAGTCTTCAGCAACTGCAGGTTTGTAGTCTTTGTGGTCGATGCACCAGCGAACCATCTGCTTACCACAAATACGACCTTCTGCGTGAGAACCGGAGGAGAACTTGTGACCAGATGCACCAACACCGTCAGCACAAGTCCAGAGGCCCATAACGGAAGTCATACGGTTGTATACTTTACCGTTTGCAGCACGTACTTTGTAGTCTTCTGGAACCCATTCTTCGTCTGGACCGGAAGCCCAGATACCACAACAACCAGAGTGAGAACCAAGGAGGTAAGGCTCGGTTGGCATGATTTCAGAACCGGTTTCTTCAGGCTGAATGTTCATTGCAGCCCAGAGGTTAGCCTGGCCAACACACATGTCGAGGAAGTCTTCCCATGCTTCAGACTCAAGGTGCTTCTGTTCTGCAGGGGTAAGAGTTTCGAATGTGGTCTGCAGTGCAGTCTTGGTATCCATGTAAATTGGACCACGACCTTCACGCATTTCACGGAGCATCATGTGGTTACGCAGACAGGTAGGAATAATGTGACCTTTAGCGTAGCCGCGATCTTCGTAAGGCTTGAGCATTGCGCGGTTAGTTACGCAGTAGTCTTCGCCGCGGAAGTTAGTTGCTTTAGCTTTGAAGAGGAGGAACCATGCGCCAACCGGACCATAACCATCTTTAAAACGAGCTGGTACGAAGCGGTTTTCCATCATGGTCATTTCTGCGCCAACCTGAGCACACATGGTGTAAGTGGAACCTGCGTTCCATACTGGGTACCATGCACGACCCATACCTTCACCAGTTGAACGAGGCTTGTAAACGTTAACTGCACCACCACATGCTACAACCATAGCATTGGTACGGTATACGTGTACTTCGTTGTCACGAAGGTTAAAGCCTACTGCACCAGCGATGCGGTTTTCTTCGTTAGTATCGAGAAGAAGCTTAACGATGAAAATACGTTCCTGGATACGATCTTCGCCAAGTGCGTTTTTAGCAGCTTCAGCAACGATACACTTGTAAGCTTCACCGTTGATCATCATCTGCCAGCGACCGGAGCGAACTGGAGCGTCACCGTTACGGAGAGACTTGCCAGCAGCTTTAGCAGCAGCACCGTCGAGGTTTTTATCGTTCTCGTCTTTGATCCAGCAAGGGAGGCCCCACTCTTCAAAGAGGTGAACAGAGTCGTCAACGTGACGACCGAGGTCGAAGATAAGGTCTTCACGTACGAGACCCATGAGGTCAGTACGAACCATGCGAACGTAGTCGTCTGCAGTGTTGTCACCAAGGTAGGTGTTAATCGCAGAAAGACCCTGTGCTACAGCACCGGAACGTTCGAGAGCAGCTTTATCTACGAGCAGAATTTTGAGCTCAGGTGCGTATTTTTCAGCCCAACGTACGGCTTCAAATGCTGCACCACAGTTACCCATACCACCGCCAACCATGAGGATGTCTACATCATGTTCTACAATTGCAGGTTCAGCAATCGCAACGCCTCTTGGCTGTTCCTTAACGGGAATCATCGGCATGATAATATCTCCTTAGGAATAAATTCCGTAAAAATTAAACCGCAGAGGCCTTTTTGACCATGGTGATGTCAGCTTCTGCAACTTCAAACTTCTGACCCATTGCTTCGATTGGAGTAACGAGCTCTGCTTCAGTGAAGAGCAGTTCGTTATCGAGGTCAGTTGGTTCCGGCTTACCTTCGAATGGCTTAATGGAGCCTTCAGGAGTAGTACGGATAGGGAATTTGAAGCGTTTTACATTACCGTTACGGAACTTAACGGTCCACATGATGGAATCAGCGGAACGCATTGGAATACATGTGCCACCGAGCGGAGCAAAGTCAGCGTAAGGACGAGCTGTGATTGCACCCTGCGGACAAATTTTAACACAGGAGTAGCATTCCCAACATGCTTCTGGCTCCTGGTTGAATGCCTTCATTTCATCTGCATCGAGAATCATGAGGTCGTTGGGGCAGATGTACATGCAAGCGGTTTTCTCGCCACCTTTGCAGCCATCACACTTGGACGGGTCTACATATGTCGGCATACCTAATCCTCCAACACAACGATTAAGGGGTTTACCTAAAAAGCTTTTTTCCCACGATGGGGTCCACCACTCGATGGAGTCGATAAAGCAGGAACCTATTCCCGCCTCATTCGGGCTCCACCGAATCAGGAAGAGTTAGCGATGCGGGCGCTTTCCGTATCGCTTGTGAAAGTTCTAACAAAGCTTTGAAGAAAAGGTCAAGCATCTTGTGCACTTTTTTCACAAAGACTTTGCCTTTTTCTATAACAACCTGTTTTTACAATCACTTTTTCAAGAACCTAAAATCTTGCCCTTCTGTGAATAGCCAAATGGACAGTAGATATTTACAATTATTGGCAGGATGTTGCAAGCAATTCAGGCATAACTTTATACTTTTTTTCACTTACTCTTTCAGCCCAGCCTAGCCCACGTCTCCATTACCCTTAGATTTCAAACAGTTGACGAAGCCAAAGAACATATTTGTTATTTTTACCACTTGTTCACTCATTCACAAACGAGCTCTTTTTCACAATCATAATGCCTTTGTGAAAATATGCACATTGCGCTCTTCCCCTCTGATCATCACACCTTGCTCACCTTCTACCCACCCAAAAAACATTAAACAGCCATCCATTGTTCTATAAAACGCACCGACTCTATTTTTATGATACATTCCTTCGAACAGGACTTTTTGCAAGAAAGCCAGATTTCCACTTGCGACTCTAGCGGTTTCAGGCTAGGGGAACGCCACACCCACAAAGTAAGGCTACATTCCAATGAAAAAAAATATGACCCTAGTTGAAGAAATTTCCGAACTTGATCTTGAGCTTTTAAAACTGCTGGCTCGCCGATCAAAGCTTCTTAAGAAGACCCGCCGCCGTAAAAAAGAAGGTGCGGGTACTGATTCTATTTCAAATGAAAAGCGAATTCGTCTGGCATGGGAAGAAGCTGCTTCCAAATTCAGCCGAGACCCACGTCTTGCTCACCAGATGTTTACTTTGCTTCAGGATATTGATTTTATTTCCCGCGATGACGCAGAAGACCAGACCGGTTTCGGTCTTGCACCTAACACACAGCCTGTTAATGTAGACATTACAGGACCAGCTGCCCTGCTCCCGACTCAGATCTGGATTGCTCTTGCAGCTGCTAACGGCGTTGAGTGCAACCTGAACGGCATTTCTACCGCTCACCCTGTGTCTGACATCGTAAAAGCTTTCAACCAGGCTGGTGCACGTCTCAGCTGGAAAGGTAGCGACCTCTTCTGTAAGGAATCCAAGGCACTGGATTTTGCCGACAAAGTTATCTTTGCCGGTAACAGCGAGTTCAACGTATACCTTCTCGCACTTCAAGCTGCAGCCAACTACGGCACTCTCAAGCTGACTGGCGGTTCTACTCTTAAGGATGCAGACCTTTCTGCTTTCCGTAACTTCCTGCCACAGCTTGGCGCTCGCATCGCACATGTAGTGCCTCGTTCCAACGGCTTACCAGTACGCCTCGAATGCTCCGGTGCTATTCCGGAAACAGTAGTTCTTCCAGAAAGCCTTTCTGAAGAAGCTGTAGTCGCAACTCTGGTTGCAGCTACTACATGGGGCGTAAAAGTTACCCTCGACCTCTCTCAGAACGAAGCTGCAACTAACGCTCTTTCTGTTGTTGCACCTATCTTCGAATCTGCAGGTATCGAGCATGAGATTGAAGGTACCAGCCTTGTTATTCTTCCTGAAGAACCAGACTTCCCTGTGTACCCTGCAATCACTATGGACCCTACAATCTGCGCAAGCCTTCTTGCATACCCTGCCTTTGCGGGTGGTAAAGTTGTTCTGCGCGGCACATGGCCTAAAGACACCGCAGAGGGCGACGCTGTAGTATCCCTGCTCAAATCCGTAGGTCTCTCTGTTGCGGTCAAGCCGGACAGCATTATTGCTGCAAAACCGGAAAAAGGTCACTCTACCGACCCTGTTGACATGCAGAACCTGCCAGCATGCTACTTCCCGCTTGCTATGGCACTTACTTGCATTAAAGCTGCTGCCACCAAGAGCCCTGTTGAAATCCCTGCTGCACCAGCCGGCACTTCCCACGAAGTAATTGAGAGCTTTGCTGCACAGGCCAACATGCTTCTTGATGATAATAAAGTGCATCCAAATGCAGACATCCCTCATGCCAAACTCTGGACCAGCCCTGATGCTTTCTGGACTATGGCGCTTGGACAGCTTGCGTTTATCAACCGTCCGCTTCAGCTTTCCAACCCAGGTACTATCACCGATCTGATGCCTACATTCTGGATGTTCTACAACACACTTCCAGAACCAACCATGGTTCGTAAGCACAGGGAGGAGAAGAGTGGAGACAAGCCAAAAAGACGTAGAGTCTTTGCCGACAACAATTCCAGAGGTGGAAGCGCTGATTAAACAATACGATAGTGAACTTAAAGCTATCGAAGACGCATTCCGTGAATTAGTTGCATCAGAAGATCCCGCAAAAGGCATCTTCCATGCCAGCGAAATTCATGAGAACCGTCAAAAAAAGAACATTGCAGAAGTCAACAGACAGTTTGCAGTGAACAGACGGAACAGACTCCGCATGGAGGCTGAGCCATTTTAAAAGTAAAAAAACGCCGCACTACACAGTGCGGCGTTTTTTTATTCTCCGAAACTGGACAGTTGTCATAAGATTGCCTATCAATTTCAGTTACAATTTAGTAAAAAAATACCGACAAAACCTACTTCGTACCGCTTGCGAAGAGCTAAGCTTGTCAAATCTAATAAAATATAAAGACACGTCGCTCCAACACGGCATGCGACGCTCCAACCTTTAGAGCGACACAGCTGCTTAATATTTTTTGTCATCAATCTATAATTACGACGTATTCATACGAGGTATCTCATGCAACTTCTCTCCTCTCAAATTACCGGATTCATCGAGAACTCTTCATGGATCCGAAAAATGTTTGAATCCGGCATTGCTCTGAAGAAGCAATACGGTGCAGATGCAGTATGCGACTTCAGTCTCGGAAACCCTGACGTACCGGCTCCAGCAATGATCGAGGACATTCTCACAGACCTTGCCAAGGAAACAAACAAACCGTTTACCTTCGGCTATATGCCGAACGGCGGTTTCCCATGGGCACGTCAGATTATTGCTGACCTAGTCAAAAAAGAACAAGGCGTTGAAATTACAGCTGACGATGCTGTACTCACTTGCGGTGCAGCTGGCGCTATGAACGCATTCTTCCGCGCAGTTATGGAACCAGGCGATGAAGTTCTCGCCGTTGCTCCTTTCTTTGTGGAATACGGCTTCTACACATCCAACCATCAGGCCACATTCCGGACAGTTATGTCCAAACCGGACACCTTCGAGCTGGATGTTGATGCTATTGATGCTGCTATTACCCCAAAAACCCGCGCACTCATCATCAACTCCCCAAACAATCCTACTGGCGCGGTATACACCAAAGAAGAACTTACAGAGCTTGCAGCTGTGCTTGAGAAGCACACCAAAGCCAACGGTCGTCCTGTCTACCTGATTGCGGATGAGCCATACCGTTTCCTCGCCTTTGATGGTGTAGAAGTTCCAAGCATCCTCCCTCTGTACGACTACGCAGTAGTCATGTCTTCCTTCTCCAAAAATCTTTCCATGGCAGGAGAACGGGTTGGCTACATAGCCCTAAGTCCACGTATGAAAGATCGTGGCCAGCTTATTAACGGTCTCATGCTCACAAACCGAATCCTCGGCTTTGTAAACCCGCCAGTAGTTGGCCAGCACATGCTTAAAGCAGCGCTCGACGCACAGGTTGATCCTTCCATCTACGAAAGACGCCGTGATGCCATGGCAAAAGTTCTTTCTAATGCAGGGTACGATTTCCATCTTCCAAAAGGTGCATTCTACTTCTTCCCTAAAGCGCCAGGCGGAGATGACGTAACGTTCTGCAACCGCTTGATGGAGGAAAAAATCCTCGCAGTTCCTGGCACGGGCTTCGGTGGTCCGGGCTACTTCCGCCTCACATTCTGTGTAGAGGAAGAGGTAATCAACCGCTCAGCAGAAGGCTTTAAACGCGCAATTGAAAGCTTAGCCTAATAAAGTTACAAGAAATAAGGGTGTGGAACATTACCTCCACACCCTTTTTTTTCGTCCCTAAAAAGGCACCTTGAAAGTATTAAATAACTGATTTTGTAAAACAATAATAATATGTTCTTTTAAACTTCAACGATTTTTAGCTGGCAGCAATCAAACTCAGGGGGGCAACACATCATGCAAATTGATATGCATTATTACGGGACATATACCTTGGCACGAATTGCGGGACTAGATCAGGAAACGGCAGAACTCATAGCCAATTCCTCCCAGTTTGTTGATGACAACACTACTTCAACGACTATTCAATTTGCGGACGGTGGACAGATGACTGCCGTTGCCACGGGACATCATTTCGAACAGACAGAAAATATCTCTTCAAGTGCCCAACGGAGTATTTGGATTCCTTTCCACTTTCTCCCCGCAGCTTCTGGAGACACATTCACTGAACGGCTCATCTGCCGGAAGAACAGCACTACCGCCACAGAGATGGTCGACAATCACCTGCACCTATCTCACAAACCGTTTGCTCCCCAGCTGATGGGAATAGCTGCCCATGTGCTTGCAGACACCTTCTCACACTACAATTTTTGCGGCGCAAGCTCCCGAAAAAACACGATTGCTCAAGACTCTATCACAGTAATGGAACCTCTCAATGAAGATTCCGCTCTTGCTGAAGAACGGATGCGATTTTTTGAAAGATTCGAATACGTTCATCCAAACATCAGAATCTTATCAGAAAAGGAGCTCATGGGGACACTTGGACACGGCGCAGTAGCTTCATATCCAGATCTGCCTTACCTCGCTTGGTCATACAAAACAGAAGAAAATCCGAATCGAACCATACGCCGTTATAACACTGACGATTTCATGGAAGCAGCAGAAGCACTCTATGCCTTATTTGTGCAATTTGCGAACCAACGCCCTGACCTTGCTGAAACTTCACCAGTACCGTTCGATACTATACAAGACTCACTTGCAATCATCTTTGCGAGTCCCGGCAACAAGCATCAACGTTCGGGGTTTTGGCAATTTGCCATGGCTCAGGGAGTTTTTTTAGAAGGACGTCAGGAAGAAATCCCCCCTTACAAAGGGCAGATGTGGAAAAACAGCTGCGAAGAACTGGCAAGCTGTTCTGATTGCGCTCTAATTACAGAGATGGATATTTATAAATTTTATCAAGCAGCAGCGATACACAGAACCTATATACTTCAAGAGTTACTGCCCACGCACGACATCAGTGTTTACTAACACCCAGCTATTAAAATTAAGTGACCTTATGCATAGCAGCCGATAAAAACTCCATATAGTCTTCATGGGTCAATCCGACAAAGGCTACTGTACACTCTTCACCTTTATCGCGATCGACAGAGAAACCAAGTATCGCCTCCCCCTCCTTGCCAACGCAATCGGTAGGAGCGTTATCCCACAATGTCTCTACAGTTTCTGCACCCAAGAGAGACTTAATGCTCAAAGTGTCACGCCCAAGCTCAAATTTAGTTACCAAAATAATATCTTCCGGATGAAACTTAGCAAGATCAAGAACAAGGTCTTCATCTCCTCTTCCGGCGTCAAGCCTTAGAACGACGTTCTTTCCATATTCATCTGCTAATGCAATGGCTTGCCCCTTAGGGGGAAAAATATGCACAGGCCTATCACCACCTCCTGAAGTATGGCCGGTGAACCTATCTCCAGTCGGCTCCAACACTACAGGAACACCTATTTCTATCGGTTCACCATCATAAAAATATATCGAAGCATCATTGTCGGTAGTCAGGACCTCTCCACTAAGCACTTCTTCTACTATATCCATACGCAGTACGACTTCAGGGTGCTGTACACTCTCAAAATCTGATTCAGAAGACACTTCAACAAAAAAATTATCTGTCGGCTGAGAAAACAAATCCGACAAAGAAAAAGGTGAGGAATCAGAATCTGGATGATAATGATTTTGGGGCACAAGACTAAGCGTTGGGGATTCACTATCTATCTCTCCATCACTAACAGAGAGGAATGAAGAATGCCGACTCAAGCTGCTGACAACTTGTTCCGCAAAAAAAACGAAAGGACCAGATTGCGCTGCAACATTTAGTGCAAATGAGGAATCGTCCATAATACATTCTGGAGAGTCCCATGTTGCTTCTAGAGTAAAAAATGTCGGCGGGTCTTCTTCAGAAGGAAACGCTCCCAACAGATGTTCACTTTGGGGTAAAAGAAACGAATAATCGCCAGCAACGCTCAGAGAATCATCTGAATTATTTCCGATAAAAAGCAAAGATGACTGCTCATCATCTTCATGCCCTTCTTCAGAAGCTAAATTAATCTGCTGGCTGTCTTCACCACTGGCTGCAGATGTTGTCTGTCCATCTTCACTCTCTGACTTTTGCAATAAAAAACGATGAATAAGAGAGGCAATACGAAATGTAGACATATTTCAATAAGAATCCTTTCGCTCAATTAAAATGAATCTACGAATTCAAACTATATTTATTCTCCATGCTATTTATTTGATATTATAACATGTTGAACAAGACTAAAGGATCGATTGAGCATCAGGTTATAAATTATGCTTACAACATCAAAACTCTCATTTTAATAACCGACAAAAACAATACACTATTTATCTTTGCTAACCGGCAGCACATATCTATCCTGAAATGCCCACTTTCCTTTCATTATGAAATGCAGTACACCTCGCTTGCCGGTTGAGGTGCTTAGTCATCTGCTATTCTAAACTTGACTTATTTCGTAATCTCACTTAACGAACCATCTCTTATGTCTATCTTGCGGAGTGCTGATGTTTGAGACCTTATCTGACAGATTAAACGGTGTATTTGAAAAGTTCAGTGGTCAAAAGACCTTGAACGAAGAAAATGTACAGGCTGGCCTGAGAGAAGTGCGCCTTGCGCTGCTCGAAGCAGACGTTAACTTTAAAGTTGTTAAAGAATTTATCGCACGTGTTGGCGAAAAATGTCTTGGCCAGGATGTACTGAAAGGTGTCGACCCTGCACAGCAGGTAATCAAGATAGTACACGACGAGCTTGTAGACCTGCTTGGTGGTGACACCACTGAGCTGGATCTCGCTGGTGCAAAACCGGCAGTCGTTATGATGGTCGGCTTGCAGGGTTCCGGTAAAACTACCTCTTCTGCAAAGCTCGCCAACCTGTTGCGCAAGCAAAACAAAAAGCCGTTCCTTGTTCCGGCTGACGTTTACCGCCCTGCTGCGATTGACCAGTTACACACACTGGCAAAACAGCTGGGTATTCCTGCGTATCAGTCCACTCCGGACATGAATCCGGTAGACATCGCATCCGCCGCTCTTGATGAAGCAAAAGAGCAAGGGTACGATGTAGTATTGATCGATACCGCTGGTCGTCTTCATATTGACGAGCAGTTGATGGAAGAACTTGCTACGATCAAAGGCAACGTTTCTCCACAGGAGATCTTGTTCGTTGCGGACGCAATGACCGGTCAGGATGCCGTAACCGTTGCAGAATCCTTTAACGAACAGCTTGAAATTTCTGGTGTAGTACTCACCAAAATGGATGGTGACGCACGTGGTGGTGCTGCGCTTTCCATTAAATCCGTTACTGGCAAGTCCGTTAAATTTGTCGGTATGGGTGAAAAACTTTCTGAGATGGAAATTTTCCATCCGGACCGTATTGCAGGTCGTATCCTTGGAATGGGCGACGTGCTTACGCTCGTTGAAAAAGCGCAAGCTGAAGTAAGCGAAAAAGAAGCCGAAGAAATGGCTCGTAAGATGCAGAAAGCGGAATTCGACTTCGAAGATTTCCGTACCCAAATGCGCCGCATGAAAAAAATCGGTTCACTGGACAGCATCTTGAAAATGATTCCGGGCATGGGCGCGCTCAAAAACAAATTGGGCGATCTTAATGTGCCGGATAGCGAACTGAATCGCGTTGAGGCTATTATCAACTCAATGACGAATCAGGAGCGTCGTAATCCACAGCTCATCAACCAGAGTCGTAAAGAGCGTATTGCTAAAGGTTGTGGTCTTAAACTCAAAGACGTTAACGACCTTATCAAAAGTTTTACGCAAATGCGTCAGATGATGAAACAGATGATGGGCGGCGGCAAGGGCAAAAAAGGCAAATTCCCTAAACTTCCTGGCATGGGCGGTTTAGGTGGCGGCGAACTGCCTGATATGAATGCTCTTGGCGGCATGGGTGGCTTACCTGGTATGGGCGGTCTCCCGGGCATGGGCGGCTTACCTGGTATGGGCATGGATGATTCCTCCGGCCCAACAAAAAAAGAACTCCAGAAAAAGCGCGACGCACGCAAAAAAGAAAAGAAAAAGAAAAAACAGGGTCGTAAGAAAAAATAATTACGCTCCTGAATAAAGAAATACGCTGACTCAACAATGTCAGTATTGCTTTCTTAAAAAAAAACCATATGATTACAAAATATAATGGGAGAACAACAATATGGCCGTTAAGTTGAGACTGACCCGTATGGGCAACAAGAAGCGTGCATTTTACCGCGTTGTGGCAGCTAACAACCTGAGCCGTCGCGACGGACGTCCTCTTGAATACCTCGGTTACTACAACCCTATGGTTGAACCAGCTGAAATCAAGCTCGACATGGAAAAGATCGAGAAATGGCTTGCAGAAGGCGCTGAGCCTACTCCAACCGTTCGTGGTCTTATCAAAAAAGCTAAGTAGCTTTTTCTATTGACAGCTTTCTCTCAGCAGGTCATCGATAGTTAATATTGATATCATGCTGAACAACGAGTGGAGGTGAGTCGTGTTGAAAGATCTAGTTGAGTACATCGCTAAGTCACTGGTGGACAACCCTGACGAAGTTATCGTTACCGAAGTTGAAGGTGAACAGACATCTGTTCTGGAACTCAAGGTTGCAAAAGAAGACCTTGGCAAGGTAATCGGCAAACAGGGACGCACTGCTCGCGCAATGCGCACCATCCTCGGCGCCGCCTCCACAAAAGCCAAGAAACGTTCCGTTCTGGAAATTCTTGAATAGAACGTCCTAAGGGCACATGACTGAAACTCATTTCATTGAAATTGGATTGATAGTCAAGCCACACGGATTGCGGGGGGAAGTCTGCGTTAATTACTTCGCAGACTCCCCTTTTCTGTTGAAAGGCTCAGTCTGGCTTCAAAAAGGCAAAAGTAAACCTGTTGAACACAAGGTTATCTCTTCCCGCCCTCACAAGGGGCAGGAATTACTTACGCTTGAAAGTTGCCGCGACCGAAACTGTGCAGAAGAATTACGCAATGTGAAGGTTTTGGTTCCCGATGCTGATTTGCCGGAACTCACTGAAGAAGAAGTGTACCTCCACCAGCTTGAAGGAATGAATGTAGTGCTTGAAGACGGCACACTTGTTGGCCGCATCACAGCATTCCAATTCAACCTCGGTGCAGAAGTCTGGGTTATTACAACTGAAGACAAGAAAGAAGTACTCTTCCCTGCTACAGAAGAATTTGTCAGCAACATCGACATTGAAAATGAAACTGTTACCATAGCGCCGCCTCCCGGCTTACTGGAACTGTACTTAAGCGAGAAGTAGCGCCATTATGCAGTTTAACATTGTTAGCCTCTTTCCAGAGTTTTTTGACTCTGCGCTTACATGTGGGCTTATGAAAAAAGCGTCGGACTCCGGTCTTGTCGCTTTTGATTTTCACAACCCGCGTGCATTTGCAACGGACAGACATCAAACCGTCGACGACCGCCCTTATGGTGGCGGCCCTGGTATGGTCATGATGCTTGATCCGCTTGTACAAACACTGCGCAATATCAAAAAGCCAGGGCGCATCCTCATGATGGCGCCTAAAGGAAAGCCTTTTACCCAGTCCATGGCTAAAGAGCTTTCCAAGAAAGAAGATATCACTATTATTTGCGGACGGTACGAAGGCTTTGATGCACGCTTAGAAGAGCTTTTCGACATTGAACCAGTTTCCATCGGAGACTACGTTCTTAATGGTGGAGAAACAGCCGCTCTTTCAATAATCGAAGCCACTGCCCGTCTTGTTCCGGGTTACATGGGACATGAAGATTCCGGCGAAGAGGAAAGCTTTTCCTCTGGACTGCTCGAGTACCCCCACTATACTCGCCCTGTCGAGTATGAGGGGTTAACCGTACCGGAAGTTTTACGTTCAGGTGATCATAAGCGCATTGCAGAGTGGCGTAAGGAACAAGCCTTAAAACTAACCCTGCATGAAAGACCCGACATTCTTCATAACGCCCCACTCGACGCTAATGACTTGGAAATTTTGAAGAATGAAGACAGAGAACGCATCGGACGAAATCTTTATTGCGCATTGGTACACTATCCAGTTGTCAATAAAGAAAATAAATCTGTTGCAGTTTCTTTGACAAACCTCGATATTCACGATATAGCCCGCTGTTCATGCACCTATGGTCTCGGTGGGTACTATATTTCAACGCCTATTGAAGACCAACAGCAGATGCTTGCAGATATTCTCAAGCACTGGGTTACAGGCGCGGGAACAACAGCTAACCCTGACAGAGGGGAAGCCCTGCAAATTATCAAGGGTGTCCGCTATGTCGAGGAAGCGATAGAGGATATTATAGAGCGTACCGGCCAACGCCCTCTACTGGTTGCGACGAGTGCCAGAGGGGCTGGCGACATGCATTACGAACAACTTCGTGACGTAATGGTGGACCGACCGATACTGCTCCTTTTTGGTACAGCTCACGGTCTTGCGCCGCAGGTTCTGGATATGTGTGACAGAACTCTGCGTCCTGTAAGATACTTGGATGGTTATAATCACTTATCCGTAAGAACCGCAGCTGCTATCATAATTGACCGGATATTAGGTGATGCCTTATAGGCTAAACCGTATCGTAATTTTTTAACGCAGCCTCGTGCTGCGAAGAAAGGCTTTTAACATGACTATTATTGAAAAAATCGAACGCGAACAGCTTCGCATGGATATCCCTGAGTTTAATGCTGGTGACACTGTAAAAGTTCACATGCGTATTATCGAAGGCGAAAAAGAACGTATCCAGGTATTCCAGGGTGCAGTAATTCGCATCAGCAAAGGTACCACCAACGCAACTTTCACCGTACGTAAAATTTCTGACGGTGTTGGCGTTGAGCGTGTATTCCCTATGCACTCCCCTTCCATCGAGCGTGTTGAACTCGTTCAGGAAGGCCGCGTACGTCGTAGCCGCCTTTACTACCTCCGTAACCTCAAAGGTAAAGCTGCTCGTATCAAGCCGAAAAACCGCTGGTAGTCTCAGGACTTCATCGATTTGGTTACAAAGGGAGTTGGCAATGCCAGCTCCCTTTTTTGCGGTCAACAAACGCTATATTCTCTGTCCAACACATGCTACCCTGTATACTGTAATATAACGGTACGATTATGAACCAGAATACGCTTACGCTTTTCACGGCTTCGTCTGAAGAAGCAAATTGGGCAACCCCCTTCGCCGGTATTGACGAAGCAGGTCGAGGCTGTCTTGCGGGTCCTGTAGTAGCAGGAGCCTGTATTCTTGATCCGTCCAATCCTATCGAAGGTCTTACGGACTCTAAAAAGCTTACCGAAAAACGTAGACAGGCTCTGTATCCCCAAATTAAAGAAAAAGCTCTTGCATGGGGAATCGGCGTAGCTTGGCCACAGGAAATTGATCGTATTAATATTTTGCAGTCCACCTTTCATGCAATGCATAGGGCAGTACAATGCCTAAAAGTTACTCCTGTCCTGCTGGCTATTGACGGCAACGCCACAATCCCGAAAGAAATTGTAGGCAACATCGACCAGCAATGCATTGTAAAGGGAGACTTAAAAATTCAGGCTATTTCTGCAGCATCAATTCTTGCAAAGACCTTCCGTGACGACCTTATGGTCAAACTCGACAAACGATACAGTGGATATGGCTTTGCAGGACACAAAGGCTATGGCACAAAAGCACATATTGAAGCCATTGCCGCAAATGGCCCATGCAGAATGCACAGGCTCACGTTTGCAAAGGTAAAGCCTGAACCACCAAAGCAGGAACAAAACTCGCTATGGTAGCACACCACCTTACAACAGGCACAGCTGGTGAAGACGCCGCAACTGAACACCTCGTTGCACACGGCTACTCCATTATATCCCGCAACTGGCGCGCAAAGCAGCTTGAACTGGATATTGTCTGCACAAAAGGTGACGTTGTTATTTTTGCTGAAGTAAAAACTCGCTCCTGCTCCGGCATGGGCACGGCACTCACAGCCTTGACCACGCCCAAAATAAAAAAGCTATGCAAAGCTGCACAGCTATATATTTCACAGAACAATCTTTGGGATACCCCCTGCCGATTTGATCTCCTCGCTGTGACCAAAACCGGCACCGAGTATCAGGTGGAGCACATACAAGATGCCTTCGAACTCTCCCTGCTTATGGGTGGTGGCAACACCACTTGGCAACCATGGTGACCTTTCTCCTAGAGCACGCGAAGTGCTTGAAGCAGTTGATATAGTTCTTGCGGAAGACACCCGCCGTACTGGCCTACTTTTAAAATCTACAGGTGTTACCGTCAAAAAATTGGTAAGCTTTCACGACCATAATGAGGAAGCGAAAGCCCCCGGTATTATTGCTGCGATGAAAGAAGGTCAGGTCTTTGCTGTTGTTTCTGACGCAGGCATGCCGCTTTTTTCTGATCCCGGCTACCGTCTTGTTAAACTTGCCCGAGAACAGAGCATTAGGGTTTCCGTTGTTCCCGGCCCAAGTGCCCCGCTTACTGCACTTGCAGGTAGCGGAATCGCCCCTCAGCCATTCACTTTCATCGGTTTTCCCCCTCGCAAAACCAGTGACCAGAAAAAACTTTTTGAAGAATTTTCTGCTCTGCGCTCCACGCTTGTGTTCTTTGAACGCAAAAACCGTTTAGCAGCAACGCTTAAAACCGCTTTTGAAATCCTTGGTCCTCGGGAACTCTGTGTTGCTCGAGAATTGACCAAGCTCCACGAGGAGTTTATCTTAGGTCGGCTGGAAAACTACGATGAAATACCAGAAGATTTATTAGGCGAAATAACAGTTGTTATCGGTCCTCCAGAATCCAGCGGTAAAACAAGCGAAGCAGAACTGCGAAAACTTATTGCTGAAGAGACTGAGCTTGGCGGCAAGCCGAAAGAGATTGCCCGCCGTGTAAAGGAAGAAGCTTCTGGCTGGACAGTAAAAGCCGTGTATCAGTTCATGCAGGACAATTAATCCCAACCTGTTGTACGCTCAGGATTACTCATGCTTACTGCCCGCACTCTTATAACCTGTTTTCTCCGTACTTACCTTGTAGGTACAGGATTCAACACTCGCGGCCTGCAAAACACAGGCTTAGTGTTTACTATGGAACCGGGACTGCGGGAACTTTACAAAGATCCAGAGGAACTGCGTAAAGCCAGAAGCCGTTATCTGGAGTTGTACAATACACACCCCTTCTGGACACCTCTTTTAGTAGGCGTGTTTCTTTCCATTGAGTCACATATAGCACGCGGCAACCTGCCGGAAAAAATGCTCAGCTCAGTTAAGGAAACAACAACCTACACTCTGTCAGCAATCGGTGACTCCTTTTTTGGAGGCAGCTTGCTTTCCATGTGGGCACTATCCACAGTCTGCATGCTTGTTGCAGGATTTGATTATCTAGCCCTGACATGGACGCTGCTACTTTTTGCAGCCTTGCAGGTCTTCAAATTCTTCACTTTTGTTTTCGGAATCAGAGACGGACTGAAAATGATTACCCGCCTTAAAAACTGGGATCTTATCAACTGGGGCGAGCATATTAAGATCGCGAACTCCTTTATCCTCGTTTTTATGCTCTATCTTTTCTGGCCGGGAACCCACAGCATTCCTGAGTGGACGCTTATTGCAGGAGCTCTACTAAGCGCAAGTTTTGTTGTGGGAAGACTTCATTTATCACGCGTATTACTGGTATATCTTTTACTCTTTCTCATGTTTTTTATATTACCGTGGATTAGCAAAGTTATTCCACTTTCCCCCATTTAGAGGATTTAACAACCAATGGAATCTACAGGTGAAAATAACAGCTTAGAACTAATTGTTTGCGTAAAAAATGAGCTAGGCCTACACGCACGTCCGGCTGGCAAAGTGGCTCAACTTGCACAATCATTTCAAGCTGACATTGCTCTTTGTTTGGCAGATCAAAGAGCAGACGCTAAGTCCATTCTGGACATCCTTTCCCTTGCAGCACCGCAAGGTACAGAAATTTGCATCAAAGCTTCCGGCTCCGATGCCAGTGAAGCCCTTGAACAGATCAGTCAACTTTTTCGTGACAAGTTCGAAGGGGAAAAATAGTGGCTCGTAAAATTCTTCGCGGCATTCCTGTTTCTGCAGGTATATCTATCGGCAAGGCATACTTTGTTAACCGTCAGAGAGAACGCCGCATTCCGCGCGAAACCATTCCACACCATCTGGTGGCCGTTGAAACCCAGCGCCTTCACAATGCTGTTGAAGAGGTACGTAAAGGTTTCATGGATGCGCGCGCACGTGTTCCTGAAGAATTAAAGGAACACGGAGCCATTATCGACTCCCATTTGATGATTTGTCAGGACCCGAAACTCATCAAGTCTGCAGCAAAAAACATTGCTGAACGTGCCATCACTGCTGAATGGGCGCTGGAACGCTCCATCAACACCATCGCAAAGGCGTTCAGTGCCATTGATGACCCATACATTCGCGAGCGCATGCAGGACGTACGCGTTGTTGGTGATAAGATTATGCAGGCGCTCATAGGCACCCCGAAGCCAGCAGATTTACCGGCAGGTCGCCGCGTGCTCATGGCGCATGATCTCACACCGGCAGATACCATTGAGCTTGAAATCAGCAGAATTATGTCATTTGCCACTGCAGAAGGTGGCAAAACATCTCATACAGGAATTCTTGCCCGCTCACTGCAAATCCCTGCCATTGTAGGCGTTGGAGACCTTGAGGAATCTATCAGGGATGGAGACCTTGTCATCATCGACGCTCTCAAGGGACTTATCTTCATTGACCCAAGTGAAGAAGAACTTGCCCACTACGGTGACAGGAAATACCAATTTGAAGATTACCAGAAAGCCATTGTAAAACAATGCCATCTTCCGGCTGAAACGGTTGATGGATACCGTCTTGAAGTATGCGCCAATATCGAACTTTCTGAAGAACTGGTGCAGGTAAAAGACAATGGCGGTGAAGGAGTAGGGCTCTACCGTACCGAGTATGCGTTCTTTAACAAGAACAACATGCCGGACGAAGAAACGCTGTATGAAGAATACGCAACACTGGCAGAACAACTTTCACCGGGCAAAGTGATTCTGCGTACGCTGGACGTAGGCGCAGACAAGCTTCTTGAGGAACAGGCAAAGCTTGAAGAAGCCAACCCTGCTCTAGGCTTACGCGGCATCCGATTCTGTCTGCGATATCAGGAAATGTTCCGCATGCAACTGCGAGCCATGCTGCGCGCATCCGTGCATGGCAACGTATCCATCATGTTCCCTATGATCAGTGGCTTAAAAGAGTTGCGTCAGGCACGTTTTGTACTTAACTCTGTTAAAAGCGAACTTGATGCCGAAGGCATTGCCTACAATCCGGATATTCCAGTAGGCATTATGATCGAACTGCCTAGTGCAGTAATGATTGCAGACACCCTAGCCCGTGAAGTAGATTTCTTCTCCATCGGCACAAACGACCTTATTCAATATTCACTGGGTATCGATAGAACAAACAAACATGTTTCCTATCTGTACCAGCCGCTGCATCCGGCCATTGTACGGTCTATTAAATACGTCATTGATGCCGCACATAAAGAAGGCATCGAGGCGTCCGTATGTGGTGAAGTAGCATCAGACCCTTATTGTGTCCCAATTTTGATGGGGATGAGGGTTGACGGAATTTCCATTGCGCCGCAAGCTATTCCGGGAATTAAACGCATAATCCGCCAGATTGATATGGAAGAGTGCATTAATCTGTTAGGTGACGTGCTTACACACGCTACCGTATCCAGAATTAATACCAAAGTTCGCAAGCGTATCTTCAAACGCTTCCCAGAAGAACTTTCATTCTTCGCATCACTCATTGAGCAGGATGATATAACGGAACCGTAATGAGCAAAAAGAAAAAAAAGAAAAGTGGCGGCAGCTCTATTGCCGTCAATAAAAAAGCACGCCGTTACTACGAAGTGCTTGATACACAAGAAGCAGGCATTGTGCTGCAGGGTACTGAAGTAAAATCACTGCGCGCTGGGCAAGTGGCCTTTAAAGACAGCTACATCAACTACAAAGACGGTGAAGCATGGCTTGTAGGCTTGCACATTGCTCCGTACGAAAATGCCGGCTACTCAAAGCACGATCCAGATGGCGACCGTAAACTTCTGCTTCACCGTCGTGAAATCGAAATGTGGATGAGCAAGGTGGAACAAAAGGGCCTTACTGTTGTGCCATTGAAACTTTATTTCAAAGGCTCCCGCATTAAGCTGGAAATCGGTCTGTGCCGTGGTAAAAAGCTGCACGACCAACGTGAAACTATTAAGCAGCGCGATGCTGCCCGCGATCTTGCGCGCCAAATGATGGGCCAATAATTCTATCTTTTCTATGCCGGAAACAACGCACTCGTGCGTTCTTTCCGGCATATTCTATTGTAGAATGCATAGCCTTCAACAGCGTTTTGCCAACAGGATACCTACGCTGGTAGAGAACCAATTTGTTATAGCAACTTACACTCTCTAAAAGCCAGTTTTGAAAAAGGTCTCCCTAAATTCTCCAACAACTTTATTTGCGAGCAAAACTTGTTTAATGAATACGCCTAATGGAATATTCTCCAAACAAGTTCAGGATAAATGTATGTCGCTGCTTTCTCTTCCACATCGTAGATTTTTACAGGATCTTTTCCCAAAAACAGACTGCCTGCTGACACCGGAAGAAATGGTTGTATTCGAAGCGGATGCAAGCCGTCTTGAAGGCACTCCCCTTGCCGTTGTGCGCCCTGAAACAGAAGAGCAAATTATCGAGCTTATGCGCTGGGCACATAAGGAACGCATTCCATTGTACCCACGCGCCCGTGCAACAAACGTTGTAGGTCTGTGCGTGCCACAAAAGCCGGGGATTGTTGTTTCAACGCTGAAGATGAATTCCATCCTAGAAGTAGACTCAGACGACTTTATAGCGCG
Organism: Halodesulfovibrio marinisediminis DSM 17456; assembly: GCF_900129975.1. NCBI lineage: Bacteria > Pseudomonadati > Thermodesulfobacteriota > Desulfovibrionia > Desulfovibrionales > Desulfovibrionaceae > Halodesulfovibrio > Halodesulfovibrio marinisediminis. Next base: position 633,472 of record NZ_FSRG01000005.1, on the reverse strand, counting down.
GGTTCAGCCGGGGGTCATTACTGGCGACCTGCAAAAACGAGTTGAGCAGGAGAAGCTGTTCTACCCACCTGACCCTGCGAGTTTAGGAATATCTACAATCGGCGGTAACGTTGCCACTTGTGCAGGTGGTATGCGTGCGCTTAAATACGGTGTTACCCGTGAGTGGGTATTAGGCTGCAAAGCTGTTCTGCCGGGTGGCAAAACCATCACCTGTGGCGGGCGTAACCACAAGAACGTTGTAGGACTCGACCTGCTTCGTCTGCTGACCGGCAGTGAAGGCACCCTTGCCTTCATGACAGAAATTACGCTGAAGCTTATTCCAAAGCCAGAATCCACGGCATCGATCCTTGCTGGATTCGCTAACCTTGAAGAAGCGTTGCATGCCATCAAAGTTATGTTTAAGGCCGGCATGCTTCCAGCAGCTCTCGAGTTTATGGGACCTGAAGTCCTGACAGCATTGCAGGATGCCGGAGCTGTTCCGTGGCCTTCCACCGTTACCGCGTCCTTACTTCTCCGCTTCGACGGATCACATCAAGGTTTGGAAGCAGACTTGGAAAAAGCAGGGGCTATATTCAAAGCGTGTAACGTCCTCTGGTCTACCACAGGCATTGGAAAAGAAGAGGAAGAACCACTTTGGGATGTTCGACGTTCCATTAACCCTGCGTCCTTCAAGGTAGCACCAGATAAATATTCTGACGACGTCACTGTCCCACGCGGTAAACTTCTGGAAGCTGTGACAGGCATCCGTCAGATTGCCAATAAACACAGCCTTACAATTCTGACTTTTGGTCATGTGGGCGACGGCAATATTCACGTCAATATCATGCACGATGCTTCAGACCATGACGAGTTGGCCCGAGCAAAAAGAGCTAAAAAAGAAATTTCGAACTTTATTCTCTCCTTACGAGGAACTCTTTCCGGCGAGCACGGCGTTGGGTTAGTAAAAGCGCCATATGTTCACCTGCAGCTCAGTGAAACTGAGCGCTCTCTTATGAAACAGATCAAGCACATTTTTGATCCACATTCCATCATGAACCCGGGCAAAGCGTTTTAGGGGACAGGACAATGACACACGAGAATACTAAAAATACCCATCCTGAAGCCAACGCCCCTGCCCAAAAAGAGCGTGAAGCAAAATGCATCCTCTGCGGAAAATGTGCTTCTGTATGCCCTGTGTTCCTTACTACACAGCGAGAAGAGCTTACACCAAAAGCCAAGCAACGCACCATTGTCGCTCTAAAAGAGAACAAGCAGAAGCTTAATCTCACAGATTGCAACAAGCTTGCAGAAATGTGCCTATCCTGCGGAAAATGTGCTCAAACCTGCCCGCAAGGGCTCAACTTCCCTCGCCAGCTTGCGAACATGCGCGCCGCTCACTCCGGATGGCGCCAGTGGGTCTGGAAGCGTTGGGTAAATCAAGGCAACGTGCTCTGGCCTATGCTTTCCACCCTGAGTAAAGCTGCTCCGGACTCCAAAGGCAAAAACGAGGCCACCCGCTTCGTTCAGTCTATTCAGGCAATGCAGTCTCCAAAAGATATTCCTGAGTACGTTACTGTTGCCCGATACGACAAAGAACTTGCCAAAGAACAGCGTGTACTCCTGTTCTCTGGCTGCACCGCTAGTCGTGTACAAAAGAACTGGAAACGCAAAAGTGAATCCATTCTGAAAAATCTTGGCTACCAGCTTCTTCAAACAAAAGGCCTTACCTGCTGCGGTCTCACACTCGACCACGCCGGTATTCCGGATGCAGCGCACAAAAGCCGTATGCAGAACCTTCGAGCATGGCGTGTAGCAGAACGTCCTCTCATCGTAACCTTCTGCGCAACCTGCTATCTTGGACTTGCTGAATATGCCAACGATGACTCATTGGACTGGGCTGAAGGCGAAAAAGAAGCATGGAAAAAAGCACTACGTCCTCTTTCCACGTTATGGGGTGATTCTCTATTTACTGTTGATGCCCCTGCCCATCTTCTCATCAGATACCACCAACCATGTCATTGGCATGGCAAAGATGCAGACTATGCATGGCTGAAAGAAGTTCTCTACGAGGAAATCAGTGCGCCAGATACTGCATCATGCTGTGGTATGGGCGGCATTGCCCAGCTTGGCAACCGCAAACTTACCCGTACCGTTGCCAACCGTTGCTGGGAAAACTTATTGCAGAAGCCACCTAAAAAGGAAGACTACATTCCGTGCTACAGCAAGCCAGTGGGCACCTGCCTGTGTGACCTCTACGACAATGACGAAGAGGAAGAAGGGCAGGACTTGTGCGGCGGAGTTGAATGCTCCTATCTTGTTATTACCGGTTGCAGTGGTTGTACTCTTCAGCTTCGTGGCACAGCACCAGTACGCAACGGCGAAAAAATAAAGGTTGGACACTGGCTCGATATTATCGAACCATAATCGTTTCAAGATGTCCTAATTGGGCAAAACACAGGCTGTGCCCCTTGCCAATCCTCATTGCGTTATTAATTGAATTCCAGTACCAATGGTTGGATTGTCCTGTGTTTCAGTGACAAAGATAACATCTCAATTATTACAAATTTTCCTCCATATTCATTTGGAGTCTTATACTGTTTTTCAGGAGAAAGAATGATCAACTTCATTATCAAGAAAGTATTCGGCTCTCAGAACGACCGCTACTTAAAAAGCCTGCGTCCGGTGATCACAAAGGTCAACGAGCTTGAACCTACCATTCAGGCTATGCAGAATGAAGACTTCCCAGCACGTATTGCCGAACTCAAGGTAGAAGTTGCCAACGGAACAGACCTTAAAGAAATTCTTCCTGAAGTTTTTGCGCTTGTCCGTGAAGCAAGTGTGCGCGTACTCGGCATGCGCCATTACGACGTACAGCTGATTGGTGGCTGTGCACTGCACGACGGCAAGATTGCAGAAATGAAGACCGGTGAAGGTAAAACCCTTGTTGCTACCCTGCCGGTTGTTTTGAACGCGTTATCAGGTAAAGGCGTGCACGTAATTACAGTGAACGACTACCTTGCAACACGTGACGCAGAGTGGATGGGACAGCTCTACAGCTTCCTCGGCCTTACCACAGGCATCATTGTTCATGGTCTGAACGATGAAGAACGTAAAGCTGCATACGGTTCCGACATCACATACGGTACCAACAACGAGTTCGGTTTCGACTACCTGCGCGACAACATGAAGTTCTACAAAGAACAGCTTGTACAACGTGAGCACCACTTTGCTATTGTCGACGAAGTTGACTCCATCCTCGTCGACGAAGCCCGTACCCCACTCATCATCTCCGGTGCGTCTGAAGACTCTACCGCAATGTACGGACAAATCGACACAATCATTCCTTATCTCAAAGAAGAGACACACTACACCATGGATGAAAAAGCCCGTTCTGTATCCCTTACAGACGAAGGTGTTATCCGTGTTGAAGAACTTTTGAAAATTGACAACCTGTACGACCCAAGCAACATCACCCTGCAGCACCACGTATTGCAGGCACTGAAAGCACACAAAATCTTCAAGCGCGATGTTGATTACATTGTGAAAGAAGGTCAGGTTGTTATTGTTGACGAATTTACCGGTCGTCTCATGCCTGGCAGACGCTTCTCCGATGGTCTGCATCAGGCTCTGGAAGCAAAAGAAGGTGTTAAAGTTGAAGCAGAAAACCAGACTCTTGCTTCCATCACCTTCCAGAACTACTTCCGCATGTACGAAAAACTGGGCGGTATGACTGGTACAGCTGACACCGAAGCTGTTGAATTCCAGCAGATCTACAACTTGGAAGTATGTACCATTCCGACTAACCGTCCAATGCAGCGTAAAGATTTTCCGGATGTTATCTACCGTACCACCCGTGAAAAATTCAACGCAATTGCAGACTCCATTACTGAACTGCATAAAGCAGGTCAGCCGGTTCTCGTTGGTACTATCTCCATCGAAACGTCTGAAGTGCTTTCTCAGCTGCTCAAACAGCGCCGCATCCCGCACAACGTTCTGAACGCGAAGCATCATGAGCAGGAAGCTCAAATTGTTGCTGAAGCTGGACAGAAAGGTCACGTAACCATTGCTACAAACATGGCTGGTCGTGGTACTGACATCGTGCTTGGCGAAGGCGTAAAAGAAGCTGGCGGTCTGCATATTCTTGGTACAGAACGTCACGAATCCCGCCGCATCGACAACCAGTTGCGTGGTCGTTCCGGTCGTCAGGGTGACCCTGGTTCCTCCCGTTTCTACCTCTCTCTGGAAGACGATCTCATGCGTCTATTCGCATCCGAGCGCATGTCCAATATGATGCAGAAACTCGGCATGGAAGAAGGCGAGCCGATCGAAAACAAAATGGTTTCAAAAGCAATCGAAAACGCACAGAAACGCGTTGAAGGTCGCAACTTTGAAATTCGTAAAACTCTCCTCGACTACGACAACGTTATGAACCAACAGCGTGAGGTTATCTACAGCCTCCGTCGTGAAATCATGATGAACGAAAGTCAGGAAGAGCTTATTCAGGAATTCCTCGATGATCTTATGGATGCACTCTACGAACAGTGGAATGCAACCAAGCCTGAAGATCGCAAAGAGCTTGCAGAAGCACTGCCAGTACAACTTGATGAAGTCTTCAACCTGTCTGCATCCATCAACCTTGAGTCTGTTCCTACTCAGGAAGACGCACACAAAGCTGTTCAGAATCGCCTTGAAGTGCTCAAAAACGATGCAAAAGAAGTATACGAAGATGTTCTCCGTTACTTCCTGCTTGAAGAACTCGACCGCTGCTGGAAAGAGCACCTCCTCAACATGGACCACCTGCGCGAAGGTATCGGCCTCCGTGGCTACGGTCAGCGCGATCCAAAACAGGAATACAAGCGCGAAGGCTTCGAACTCTTCCAGGACATGCTGTTCCGCATCCGCGAAAACGTGTTCAAGGCACTCACCCGTCTGCGTATTCAGCGTTCCGAAGAGGAAGAACAGCAGATGCTACGTGACGAATTCCGCCACAAAGAAGAAACCGACGTTACGTACTCCGGCGGAGAAGAAGAAGCAAAAACAGCAAAGCGTGCTGAACCTAAAATCGGTCGCAACGCTCCTTGCCCATGTGGCAGCGGCAAAAAATACAAAAAATGCTGCGGAGCATAGTCTAAGAATGCCTGCGGCGCTTAAGGTTCTTTGCCTTGGGCGTGTCTCCGACGGGGATTGGCTCTGCCCCTTGACCCGAATAGCGAAGAATGCACGCCCCCAGCATCAATTACGACTTTATGACGTTTTAAAAAGGGTGGAGTTTTTAACTCCACCCTTTTTTATTTATTGAAAGGTAGTGAGGCATAAGCCGCGTGAGAACATAAACACTAGCTAGCCTCGCAAGCAAAAGTCTTTAGAGATTCCTGAAAACCTTTCTACTTAGAAAGGTTCTCAGGCCGACCGAAGAGACCTTAAAACTAACTGCAACTCCTCATTGACATTCTGAGCAGTCTCGCAAATTATGACGTATTGACTAATGGAACCACGTTTTAACAACTAACAAAGACGAGAAATGCTGTGGATACTCCTAAGGGATACAAATACGCTGCCATTGAAGGGAATTTAAAGTATTCTGGCAGACTCGACCTTGCGCTTATCGTAAGTGAAACACCTTGCGTTGCCGCAGGAACATTCACCACAAATAAATTTCAGGCTGCTCCTGTGCTGGTTGCCAAAGAACTTGTTGAAACTTCTACTCAAGTTCAAGCTGTTATGATCAACGCAGGCAGCGCTAACGCATGTACCGGCGAAGAAGGTCTTGCTAACTGCAAACGTACGCTGGAACTTGTTTCTTCCCGACTCGGGCTTACTTCCGACGCTATTCTTCCTGCTTCTACCGGTGTTATCGGTTTGCAGTTCGATATGGAAAAATGGGAAGCTGCTGCACCAGCTCTTGCTGACGCTGTGGGCAAACATACTGGCGATGACTTTGCAAAAGCCATTATGACCACAGACACCTTCCCTAAAACAGCCAGCCGAACAATTACTGTTGATGGTAAGCCAATTGTCATTGCCGGTATGGCAAAAGGTGCAGGCATGATTTGTCCTAACATGGCAACCATGCTGGGCACTGTTATCACCGACGCTAACATTGATGCAGCAATGTGGAAACGCATTGTGAAAACTGGTGTTGACGGCTCATTCAACTGCGTTTCTGTAGATGGCGACACTTCTACAAATGACTGTGTATTGGCATTAGCTAACAGCGCTAGTGGTGCTTGCATTACCGAAGCTAATGAACAAGAGTTCCAGCAGGCTGTAACTGCCATTATGCGTGAATTATCCTACCAGCTGGTTCAGGATGGCGAAGGTGCCACTAAGGTCATGCAAATTAAAGTTACCGGTGCTAAAAACGATGCCGAGGCTGATCAAGTTGCACGAACCGTCGGGCACTCCCCACTGGTAAAGACTGCCATCTACGGTAAAGATGCTAACTGGGGTCGTATTGTTGCTGCCATCGGTCGGAGTGGTGTTGAGTTCGAAGCAAACGATGTACAACTTTCCATGTGCGGCATTGAATTGTTCAAAGATGGTCAGCCTACAGATGCTGATTTTGACACCCTGCTCAAGCCATATTTAGAAGAACGTGACATTCTCATCGACATTGTTCTTGGAAACGGCGATGGTAAAGCAGAATTATTTGCATCCGATTTGACCCATGAATATATTACCATCAATGCAGATTACCGCAGCTAGCAACGCTTTACACGGAAAGTAGCAAAAGACACCGCATAATTTAAAATTATTTTTAAAATTGCGCTTGACAGTTACCCCCCGTTTTCTGTAAACACTCTTTCGTCGCGACGGAGGAATGACTTCGTTAAGACCACTAACAAACGGTGAGGTGTCCGAGCTGGCCGAAGGAGCTCCCCTGCTAAGGGAGTATACGCCTTAAAAGCGTATCGAGAGTTCGAATCTCTCCCTCATCGCCACAGTGTTGTTATGGGTTGTATCGAAAGATACAACCCTTTTTTTTATGCCTGTCGCTCGAGTAGCACACACTTCTCACCCTCAGCTTCATCCAGGCTGCCGCCTATCCTCACCAAGCCGATGACAAATGTTTAAAAATGTCACCAAACGTATAGTACCCATTACACTTCTACCATTTCCGGACATTCAGCATTGCATTACAAGATATCCTGATTTGGATATTTCTTTCCTTTTTTATGGTTCTCTATGCCATTCAAAACGTATCCACATACCCTTCTCTGCACCCACACGATTTTTTCAATTAATACTCTATAAAATAGTACGAGTGACCATTCAGACTCTATATGTACTTTTATTACATTTCATCCATTCTATAATGTTGGCTAACGTAAAAAACGCACAATACATTCGTATCGTGCGTTTTTTCTTGATATGTATTCCAGCTTTTATAGAAGGGATTATTAATGAAAAAGCTTCTGCAAATTGTATGTCTTGTTCTTCTTACAATCACTCCCTCCACGTTACTAGCAGAGATCTACAAAGAGCTTATTCCAAAAGAAAACATCTCAGACTACATTGTACATCATGAATATTATTCTCTCGGGTACGATGAAGAAACAGAACAAGCAGCGTGGGTTATGTACGAATATACTAAAGAAGAAGCCAGCACCCCTCGTGTTCAAAGAAAAGACAGATTCCGACCTGACCCCGCCATTCCTACACACTCTGCCACCCTGCAAGATTACAAAAAATCAGGTTTCGACCGAGGCCACCTTGCTCCTGCCGCCGATATGGCTTTTTGCACACAGGCAATGCGTGATTCGTTCCTCATGTCGAACATGAGCCCGCAACGTCCAAAGTTTAACCGCGGCATATGGAAAAAACTTGAAGCACAAGTCCGCAAGTGGGCTGAACAAGACACAATAATTGTAGTAACCGCAGGTGTCCTTTCAGGAAATCAGTACATCGGGCGCAACCATGTTCTCGTGCCGGAAGCGTATTATAAAATAATCTACGTCCCATCACAAAACAAAGCTATCGCTTTCCTATTGCCCAACAAAGGGTCGAAGAAAAAATTAAGCTCATTTGCTGTATCAATTAATACTATCGAAGCACTAACCGGCATTAATTTCTTTTCCGCCATGGAAGATTCTCAGGAAGACACCCTAGAAAGCCAATGCAACATAACAAGCTGGGATTGGGCTAGGACTAAATAGTCCCCCTTCAAAATCCCACCATTAGATAACACTCGCGATTAGGTTGTTTTCATGTTTAACTACACCTAACGTTAATATTTTACGTGCGTTAGGCACCCACAACTATTCAAATGCTCTTCATCGCGCCCCGCTTATTCGGGCATGGTGAAGCTCATGAATGGAATAACAAGAGCACCGCCTAAAGCATTTTCATCAACAGCCATTACGTTGCGGAGTCCCCATGAACGAGCAATACCGCATTGAACATGACTCTCTTGGCGATTTTCAAGTCCCTAAGGATGTGTACTACGGAGTACACACAGCCCGTGCCCTCCAGAACTTCACCATCACCGGCATCCCCTTGCACCACTTTCCGGAACTGGTCACATCACTGGCGCGTGTAAAAAAAGCATGTGCCCTCACAAACTTTGAAAGTAAGCTTCTTACAGATATCCAAGCCAATGCCATTATTGAAGCCTGTGACGACATCATAGACGGTGAATACCACGACCAATTCGTCGTCGACATGATGCAAGGCGGTGCTGGCACCTCCACAAACATGAACGCCAACGAGGTTATTGCAAACCTTGCTTTGGAAAAAATGGGTTTCCAAAAAGGTGACTACACACACCTGCACCCTAATGATCATGTTAACTGCTCACAGTCTACAAACGATGTATACCCAACAAGTGCACGAATTGCTGTTTTAAGTATCTGCAAAGAACTTACAGATCAGCAACTGGAACTTAGTGCTGCATTCAAAGAACGCGCAGAAGAGTTCACCTCCATTCTTAAAGTCGGCAGAACCCAATTACAGGACGCAGTACCTATCACTCTCGGATCTGAGTTCGCAGCGTATGCAGTAACCATTGAAGAAGATGTGGAACGTGTCATACAGCTGTCCCAGTTGCTCAAAGAAATCAACCTTGGTGGTACCGCAATTGGTACATGTATCAACACACCGCCGCACTTTTCATATAAGGCTGTTCGACACCTTAGTGATCTTGTGGGGTATGAACTAATTCCTGCCGCTAACCTTATCGAAGCATCCTCCGACATGGGAGCATTTGTCACCTTCTCAGGCACACTTCGCCGCATCAGCGTCAAGCTATCCAAGATATGCAATGACCTCAGACTGCTCAGCAGTGGTCCTTGCGCTGGTTTTGGAGAAATCAGCCTGCCAGCAGTACAGGCAGGCTCTTCCATCATGCCGGGCAAAATAAATCCAGTTATTCCAGAAGTCGTCAATCAGGTTGCCTATCAGGTCATCGGACATGATCTTACTGTAACAATGGCTGCTGAAGCCGGTCAGCTCCAACTCAATGTTATGGAGCCGGTTATTATTCTCAATGTACTCCAATCTGTCCGCATGCTGGTGAATGCAATGCACGCCCTTGCTACAAAGTGCGTCAATGGTATCACTGCGAATGAAGGACGCTGCACTGAACTTCTTCACCAAAGTTCTGTTATGGCCACAGCCCTTGTGCCGATTATCGGATACGAAAAGGCTGCAGACATCGCCAAGCTCTCTCTTAAAGAACGTATTCCAGTTGCAGAAGCAGCGGTCCGGCTGGGCATCATGACCAAAGAAGAGGTCTACGAAGCGTTCAGCACATGCCACCTTGCATAGCGCATAATTTTTTCTCAATAAGCCATACAAAAACGCCCCTGACAGACAAAGTCCGTCAGGGGCGTCACTATTCAGGATAACAGGTAGCGGCTAAGCGGCATCACCCGGTGCGGCCTCTGCACCTTTATGTTTTTTACTTTCCTCTATGGATTCTTTAAGTACTGCTTCAATTTCATCTTCCAGTATATCCTTTTTGGTCAATTTTCCCCAACGTGCTTTTGCACCATCTTTAAGGGAGCAAAGTACTGGGACAACAAGCAGTGTAAGCATTGTCGCAACAAAAAGACCAAAAATCACAGCCACAGCCATAGGACTCCACCACTCTGTAGAGTCAGACTTCGTGATAAACGTAAACGTAAAGAAGTCAAAACTGATACCCACTGCCATCGGCAGCAAGCCAAGAATAGTAGTGATCGCTGTAAGCAATACAGGGCGGAAACGTGTAAGGCCGGCTTTGATAAGGGCCTCACGTGTTTTCATTCCCTTAGCCCGCAATTGTTCAAAGTAGTCAATAAGCACAATTGCGTTGTTAACAACAACACCAGCCAATGAAATTACCCCTACACCTGTCATAACGACACCGAACGGCATTCCACAAATAAGAAGCCCGCCGAATACGCCGATAAGTGACAATAACACTGAGGTAAGAATAATAAATGGTGTTGCCATTGAGTTAAACTGCGCAACCAGCACAAGGAAGATCAGGAAGATAGTTGCAACAAATGCTTCAGAAAGAAACGCCTGCGCCTTACGCTGTTCTTCCTGCTCACCGGTAAAGGTGTACGAGTATCCGCGAGGCCAACTCATTTCTTTAAGACGAGCATCAAGATCACGAATAACATCGTTCGCAAGTCGTCCTTCTACATTTGCAGAAACTGTTACTACTCGTTTCTGATCTTTGTGGTTAATTGCACCAAGACCGGATGCAAGCTTAACAGATGCTACAGAGGTAAGCGGAATTGGCTCACCAGCAGGACCGGATACAGTAATTCGGCGTAGAGCTTTAATAGACTGACGCTCGTTTTGCGGAAGCTTTGTCAGAATATCATACTCGTCTTTTCCTTCACGGAAGACGCCAACCTTAACACCGTTGATCGCAGCCTTAATAGTGTATGCAATTGTAAACGTATCTAGGCCAAGCAACGCAGCACGCTCTTTATCAACACGAATCTGAACTTCCGGCTTACCGGAAACAAAGTCATCTTTTACGTCAACAGGGCCCGGAATATCTCGTATGATGCCGCGAATATTTTCGACAATAGCACCAAGCTCATGCATATCCTTGCCGTAGACTTCAAGATTTATCGGAGAACCGGTTGGAGGGCCGCCTTTCTCTTCTTCAACTCGTACTTCTGCACCGGTAATCATAGCGGTGAGACGGTCACGTACTTCGTTAATAATGTCAGATGATTGGAGACCACGCTCTGCAATCGGTTTAAAGTCCAGTGTTACAGCACCAAGATGTGTCCCAGTGCCACCACCGCCAAAGGCCCCACCGGAACCTGAGCCGGTATTCGCAATAACAAAGCGAACATCTCCATATTCTTCACCAACGCGTTCAACAACACGCATAAAACGATCAGTAGCATCAAGGTTTGTTCCCACCGGAGCCTTGATATTTACGTTTGCTCGTTTCGGTTCAGCTTTAGGAAAGAACTCAACGCCCTTGCCATATATGCCAAAAGCAAAAATGGAACCAAAGAACATTACAATAGAAATTGCGAGAACAGCACAGCGATGATCCAGAGACCAATTCAACATCGCTAAATAGATGCGACGTCCTCCGGTAATGTTTTCCTCGCCGCTATCTGCAAACTTAGGCGGGGTCGCAGTCTGGTAGCGTGAAGAAAGGACCGGGTTAATCACAAGCGCAACAAACAAAGAACCAAACAAAGCAAGAATAACTGTTCGAGGCAAGTAGGACATAAACTCGCCCATAACACCCGGCCAGAATATCATCGGGAAAAAGGCGCCTACCGTTGTCAGAGTTGAGGTAATAACAGGCCATGCCACCTCATTTGTACCATCCATTGCCGCTTCGAAACGGCCTTTGCCTTCCTGCATGTGCCTGTATATATTCTCTACAATAACAATGCCGTTATCTACCAGCATACCGAGGGCCAAAATAAGCGAAAACAGCACAACCGTGTTAAGCGTAATGCCCAACATACGCAGTAGTACAAAGGTAATGAGCATCGAAAGCGGGATCGCAATAGAAACAAAAAACGCTGATCGACCACCGATAAAAAAGAATACAACGCCAAGTACCAGAACAAGACCTGTAAGAATGTTGTTCTCAAGGTCAGACACCATCATGCGAACGTCATCTGCTCTGTCACCCACAACATCAAGTTGCAGGGTCGGAGGAAGAAACTTCTTTGCTTCTTCAAGAGCAACAGTAACGCCTTGGTTTACCGCAACAATATTCGCACCACTTCGCTTAATAATTTGAAGTGTAACAGCATTCTGCCCATTCATACGGCTTCGGGTAACTGGATCTTTGTAATGGTCACGAATTGACGCAATATCACGAAGATACACAGGCTTACCGTCACGCACGAACGCAACAATATTATTAATTTCAGAAGGATTTTGAAAATCCTCCGGCACTCGCACTTGATAGCGGGCATCACCAATATCCATGGAACCGCCCGGCATGTTCACGTTGCCCTTTTCAACCGAATTCACCAATGCGTTGAATGGCACATTGTATGCCGCGATACGGTCGAGGTCGAACTCTACATGAATCTCACGTTCAAGGCCGCCGATAAGACGTGCATCAAGAACACCTTGAACAGATTCAAGCTTGTCCTCCAAATCTTCTGCAAACACTTTAAGCCGCTTTAGACTAAACTGCCCCGACAGAACCACCTGCATTGTCGGCAGGTCTGAGAAGTTTGCTTCAGAAACAAGAGGATCATCTTCTAGATCACTTGGAAGATCCCCTTTAGCCTGATCAACCTTATCACGCACTTTTTGCAATGCATCATCGATATCTACACTTGGTAAAAACTTAATAGCAATGGCGGATTCACCATCTTTGGATGTTGATCTAAGCTCTTCAACATCAGCGAGCCCTTTAAGTTTTCGTTCAAGAGGAACAGTGACAAGCTTTTCAATATCTTCAGGGGCAACACCGTCGTATGTAGTATTAACGAAGATATATGGGATTGTAATATCCGGTTCAGCTTCACGCGGCAGTGAAAAGTAACTGCTTAAACCAGCTAATACTACAAGCCATAAGAATACAAATACAACGGACTGCCTTTTCAACGCTACTTCATTAAGTATCATCGAACGTCCACCTTCACGCCGTCTTCAACTTCCCGATGGCCTGCTACAATGAGATTTTCACCTACATTCAAGCCGGCAAGAATCTGTACTCTGTCGCCGTCAATAACACCGAGCTTTACGGTACGCGCTTCAGCTACCCCGTTTTTCTCAACAAACGCGATACGTTCTCCACCCTTATCAATAACAGAAAAAAGTGGGATAGAAACAATATCGTTAAGGGAACGCCGCACAAAGCTTGCGCGGGCAATCATCCCCGGACGGATACGACCATCAGTATTTTGCACAATGAGACGAACAGGGAATGTTCTGGTTGCGGGGTCAGCTTTCCATGCAACAAAGTCGACCACCCCGTTCCATTCTTCTCTCGGGTACGCATCAAAAACAACTGGCGCAGTCAGTCCCTTAGAGAGAAAACGTACATCCATCTCCGGTACATTAAAGGTAATCTTAATCTGGTCAACGTTTACAATATTTGCAATCGGATTGCCCTTGGAAACATATTCGCCCGGATCAACATTAACAGTGTTCACCATTCCGGCGACAGGAGACACCACGATACCATGTTCATATTTAACTTCTGCTTCACGCAAGTTAGTTTCTGCAACGGTAAATTCAGTTTCTGCCTGTTCAAGTTCCTCACGGGAAAGTACGTTCCCCTCATAAAGTTTTCTACGACGCTTTAGCTGATGCTTTTTCATCGTAAGGTTCGCCTCCGCGCGATCCTTTGCAGCCTTAAGCGCTTCAAGGTCAATACGGACAAGCTGAGCATCAGCTTTAACAGAATCCCCTTCTGTCACGCCAACCCACTCAATTAAACCATCCTGCTCGGCAGCCAATGAAACGTCATATATAGCTTCAGTTTCACCCGGCAACATTATTGTATCGGTGATTGCAGCAGGGGTAAGCTTTTCAACTTTTACATTTACAACATATTCTTTTGATTCAGGTACATTCTGCGCAGTTTCACTTGCTTCACCGTTGCTACACGCCGTCAAGCTTACGAGCATGCTTGCCACAATCAGCATCACACAAATGAGGGAAATCAATCTCTGCATCCATCAACTCCGAATAATTCTTAATGCCCCCAATAGAGAAGGCAGTAATATGTTGCGCAATACCATACACTTGCTCATCAGTAAAAAACTCCTGACTTCGTACTGACAACAAGTCATCGATATGCATAGCATAGAAAAATAGCTGCGAAAAATAGCCACTGGTTAAAGAATCAAGCTGCCTTGCGCCCCAAATATTCCCTGTCATGGCATCAATAATCGGGATGACTATCCCACGAAGCTCAAGCCAGTCCCTTTGCGAGACATGCAAGAATTCTTCAAAATCATTAATAAAAGCATCAAGTAACAGCTTATTAAGATTCCGGTATTCCTCACCATGCCAGAGGAGCATCCGGCTTACACAGCCCAAGGTAAAACCAAATAACCTTTCTTCAGGTTCTGCAAGGTCTGTCACCCCACCGTGCATAGGGTATATACCCCGTATTTCGTGCAAAAACTCTTCAAGCACAGCAGCTAACAAGCTATTTTTATTTCCAAAATGATAATTAACAGCAGATACGTTTGCATCTGCTGCATGGCAAATTTCACGCACTGTTGCGTTGTGCCCTTTCTGGGAAAAAATAGTACGAGCCGCATTAAAAATGCGGCTACGCGTATCTGACGCATCATGCGCCTGACTGCGCTGTTCCTTCCATGCGTTTAACGCTTGCTCCCTTGAATCATAATAATTTCGCGCAATTTCTTTAAATCGTGCGGGAATTACCTTTTTATCCATTCACACCTCACCTCAATACCTCGATCAAATTCAAACACCGTTTGAAACTTTATTTCAAACGGTGTTTGAATTTGTCAAGGCATTTTTATGAACCAGACAACATATCTAAATTCTTATATAAAAACACCACAACAAGAGATGGACACTCTCCTTTCCGCATGCGGCACTTCTACCATATTTCAATACACATTTTAACATGCATAAACAATTAGTTACACACGTAAAACCGCTAAACACCTACATCCAAGAACATAAAGCTTCTACTAAAAATTCCGATATGAAGAACATAAGGTTTACAGTTCACATGCTTCTCTAAGGAAAGTTTTATTTGCTATCAGGATCAAATATTCCATAGCCGATACTTCCTTAAGGGGTCTTGAGAAGCATTGAATAAGCCATGAAGCGACATACAGGGCACTGCAAAAATTATTCATTAATTAGTTACGTCATTACCAAACAAGTGATGTATCGAAAAAGTTAACCTAACTATCGGGGGCAAGAAAAATGGAGCTTAATTTTAACCGTAAATTAATCGGCTCTGTATTGCTTGTAATTGTTACATTGCTAGGTGTTCTTAGCTGGAGCAACTACAAAGTTTCACATGGTGCACTGGTTAATCTTGGTGACCAATTCATAAGCACTATGGTTGTAGGACTAAAAGATAGCGTAGAAATGCAACACCAAATCACGCTGGAAAAGCTTCAGGCTGACGTAGGTATTTTTGAAGATGAAATTGAATCCTATGGCGGACTAAATCTTGATACAGGCAACATTATCACGACAACAATCACCAACCAAATTACTAAGCAGTCGGAGACAGTATCAATACCAACTCTCAAGCTTGGAAAAGGATATGCTGCAACTGTTTTGAACAAAAGCAACGAGCTTGTAGACAAAGTGCAATCGATTGTTGGTGGTACTGCAACAATTTTTCAGGTTCTTCCAAACAAGCTCCTTCGAGTTTCGACCAACGTAAAGAAACTTAATGGCAATCGTGCCACGGGCACCTACATTCCTTCCAGAAGTGCTGTATATCAAACAGTTATGAGCGGCCAAACGTACCGAGGCAGAGCTTTTGTCGTAAACGCTTGGTATGTTACAATATACAAACCACTCAAAGATGTTCAGGGGAACATTGTTGCCGTCGTTTTCTGTGGTCGTCCAATGATGACTCCGCCGCTGCTCGAAGTGATCAAAAAAATTACATATGACGGACACGGTTATCCAATGATCGCCCGCTCCGACGGATCTTTTGTTTATCATCCAGATGCATCTCTGATGGCTAACGGCAACATGAACAGCACCGAATTCGGCCGAACGATGATGAAGAACAAAAACGGCTTTTCTCACTACACCTACAAAGGAGTAGAACGCCTTTCCTTCTCACAAACAATTGAATCCAGAGATTGGCACGTTTTCTTCACAATCCCTGTAGAAGATCTCAGCCTCGGAGCTGACGAAACGTTACAAGAGCTTGCCATTATAAGCATCTGCGCCGGCATTATCCTTTCCAGTATTCTTCTCATATTCCTTCTTCGTGCCTTGTTGCGCCCGCTTGAAGACTTGAGCGCCACAACAAAAAAGATTGCGGAAGGAGATCTTAACGCCCGCTCAAACTACACTCTGAATGATGCCATCGGAGGAACAGTAACTTCTGTTAACGCCATGGTTGCCGAGCTGAAAAACAAGCTTGGATTCTCTGAAGGTGTTCTTAATGGTATTCCTACCCCTTGTTCCATCATCGGCCCTGATTTTAATGTCGTATGGACCAACAAGCAGCTTTGCGATTTTATCGGTAAAACCGGTACACCAGAAAGCTATGTTGGGATACGTTCAGGTCAGTTCTTCTTTGATGACGCAAGTGCTGACACCCTGTCAGATCAGGCTATCCGCTCTGAACAAGCTATTGAGAAAGAAATTGAATACACGCATCCTACAGGAAAAAAACTCTATGTACACGCCAGCGTTACTCCATTCTACGACATGGATGGCAACCTTCTTGGCTCTGTAGCCTTCTGGCATGACATGACAGAAATTCGTGAAAACGAAGCTGTTATACTTCGTCAGAATGAACGTATTGCTGACACAGCAGCACAGGCACACTCTATTGCAGACCAAGTATCTTCAGCTGCTGAAGAGCTTTCTGCCCAGGTAGAACAGTGTAGAGCCGGTGCATCCACACAGGCAGAACGAGTTGGAGAGTCAGCCATTGCGATTGAAGAAATGAACGCTACAACTCTTGAAGTGGCCAAAAACGCATCCGACGCGGCAGAAAACGCCGAAGACGCTCGAACAACAGCCGATAATGGTGCAACGGTTGTAAACCAAGTAGTCTCCTCCATTGACGAAGTATCTTCCAAAGCTGAAGCAATGCTCACCACCCTTAACGAGTTAGGGGCTCAGGCGGACGGTATCGGCAATATTATAAGTGTAATCAACGACATTGCTGACCAAACAAACCTGCTGGCACTTAACGCGGCAATTGAAGCTGCTCGTGCAGGTGAAGCTGGGCGTGGATTTGCAGTTGTTGCAGACGAGGTTCGTAAACTTGCAGAAAAAACAATGGATGCAACAAAAGAGGTTGAATCTGTTGTGCAAGGAATCCAGCAAAGCACTGTCAATACGCTCAACCATATGCAGGATGTGTCTACACTTGTTGAATCTACTAATTCGCAAACACAAAATGCAGGCGAAGCTTTGGGACAAATCGTTGATAGGGTAATGGAAACTTCGGACAGAGTACGTTCCATTGCCACTGCAGCAGAAGAACAGTCAGCCGCCGCAGAGCAAATTTCCGGAGCAACCGAAGAAGTTAACCGCCTTGCGGATGAGTCTGCACAAGCACTTACAGAATCAGCACACGCAGTCGTGGAACTTTCCCGACTAGCGCAAAACCTGAAAACGCTCATTGACGACCTTCAGCAATAATAAATAAACGAAGCCCGTGCTCAACGCACGGGCTTCACTTCTTTACTGCCACAAAACCTTCGTGTTACCCGCTTCCGCTTCACAAAAAACAGCTGCATCAATTTTTGCTACCCTCACTCCACCACGTCTTCTCTGCTTCCCTCTCTGTTCTATGGATGATATGGCGTCCTTGTCGGTAATTATTCCATGCAAGTACGTTTTGCTGCCATAACTCCTTGCTATTTAATTCAACCTAACTCTGGCAGCCTGTACAGGAGATTCCTGTGTTTACTAATAAAGCGAACGAACGCATTACCTATGCGCACCGTGGTGCACGAGCCTACGCTCCGGAAAACACCATGCCCGCGTTTCACAAAGCCTTAGAATTAGGTGCTGAAGCGATTGAGCTTGATGTAAACCTGACAAAGGATGGATACGCCGTTATTTTCCATGACTTCGTACTCACCCGCACTACCAACATTGCAGAACTCAAACATCTGCAAAAAAATGGCGAAAAAACAGGCATCCATCACCTTACTCTCGAAGAAGTACGATCACTTGATGCAGGTAAATGGTACGCAGAAAGCGATCCTTACGAACAAATTAAAAGCGGCACTGTTCCTGCTAAAATCGCAGAAGGATTTACCGGAACAATCATTCCTACACTGGATGAACTTCTCTTTTTCATCAAAGCGTCCAACATGCTGCTCAACCTTGAAATCAAAGATCAAACTAAGATCGACGATAACACCCACACTATCGTACATACGATCCTAGAACATATTCAGAAGCATGGTTTGGAAGAACGAATCCTAATCTCTTCTTTCAATCACGATTACCTCAAGACGATCCATGCAGAAATGCCAGAAATGGCGTTAGGAATTCTCACGGAAGAACGTATCGAAAACCCTGTTGAGTACTGCAAACAGCTTAATGCTGTTGCCTACCATCCATGCCGGACATTCACCACAGCAGACGACATCAAAGACCTGCGTGAAGCCGGAATTTTGGTCAACATCTGGACAATCAACTGTGAGCACGAACTCTACGCGTTTGCCAACTGGGGGGCCAACGGACTTATCTCTGATTTCCCTGACCGTGCTGGTACCGCCATACAACTAGTGACTTCGCGTTAACAGCACACCGCTAACAGGAGTTCTCCAGATAAATAATTTCAGGAAAAAATGGCATAATCACTCTCCACTTCAAGACATGCACTACCAACTGATGCTGTCGCGAAATATTTTGATTTGCCATTATCCGGAGAACTCCTATTGAAATGCAATACTCATCCCCACCACCTAGTCTACATGAACTACAAGTTCTCACTTCCTTTGTGGCGCTGAGCCCTGACCTTTCGGCCTTGCAGGTAA
The DNA here is from genome assembly GCF_900129975.1 of Halodesulfovibrio marinisediminis DSM 17456. Taxonomy (NCBI): domain Bacteria; kingdom Pseudomonadati; phylum Thermodesulfobacteriota; class Desulfovibrionia; order Desulfovibrionales; family Desulfovibrionaceae; genus Halodesulfovibrio; species Halodesulfovibrio marinisediminis. Next base: position 614,366 of record NZ_FSRG01000005.1, on the reverse strand, counting down.
AAAGAAACCACTCACCTGATAGATAGTGCTTTTAGAGTCAATACTGATACAATGTTCGAACGTCTGATGTTACTCACAGCTAGTAAAGTATCTACCTTGGCAGGCAAGTCAGCATTACGCGTATTCAGAACAACAGAGTTTACGGCAACATCTCGAGTACAAGGTGATATGATAATAACCGCACAAGGTCTGAAGCACATGGAAAGGATTGATGCCGGAAGCATGCTGAATTCGTATGAAGTCAGATACAACTTGTTCAACGAAAGCGGACAAAAAACTGAGATACACCGTACAATGCAAGTATCATCAACACGTTACCAAAACTCATAAAGAACACTTCTCTTCTCCTTTCATCCAGACGTGTTACATGATATTGGCTCCGTACCTAATACGACATTTTTACGCTGTATAATTATATATAAGGAAAGATCATGACTGAACGTGAAGCTCTTGCTCGTCGCATCGACATGGCAGCTGGACGAACTCCAGTAGATACTCTCATTACCAACTGTAAGGTTGTTGATGTTTTCTCTCAGACAATTTTTGAAAGCCCTGTTGCCATTGGCGACGGTAAAATTGTCGGCTTCGGTGAATATGAAGCTGCCAAGATCATTGATGCCGCTGGTGGATACGTTATGCCTGGCCTGATTGACGGTCACGTTCATATTGAATCTTCTGTTGTTTCTCCAGCTCAGTTCGCAAAATGCGTTCTACCATACGGTACAACCACTATCATTGCAGATCCACATGAAATCGCTAACGTCTGTGGGCTTGAAGGTATCCGCTACATGCTGGATGCATCCAAAGACCTGCCGCTGAACGTACGCATCATGCTTCCTTCCTGTGTGCCAGCGACCCCATTCGAAAACTCCGGTGCCACTCTTGAAGCAAAGGAACTTTCCGAGCTCATCGACCAAGAAGGCGTGCACGGGCTTGCAGAAGTTATGAACTTCCCTGCTGTTATCAACAGTGACCCTGCAATGCTGGATAAAATTTACATGGCTGCATCCCGTGACCGCGTAGCAGACGGTCACACCCCTGGTTTATCCGGTCGTGACCTCATCGCCTATGCTGCGTCCGGAATCAAAACTGATCACGAATGTTCAACCGTAGAAGAAATGCACGAGCGCATCCGCCTCGGCATGTACGTGCTTATTCGTGAAGGTTCTGCAACCAAAGACCTTCGTGCACTTGCAAAAGGTCTTACCGATGCAAACTATCGCCGTTGTGTCTTCTGCACCGACGACCGCGAACCCGCAGACATTCTTGCAAACGGCCATCTGAACAAAAACCTCAAAATTGCTGTTGAAGAAGGCGTTAGTGCACTTCAGGCAATCACCATCGGCACTCTGAACGCTGCTGAATGCTACGGTCTCAAAAGCAAAGGTGCTGTCGCACCTGGTTACGATGCAGACATCATGATTGTTCGCGACCTCACTGACTTTGAAGTAAGTCACGTGTTCACCAATGGTGACCATATTGCGAAAAATGGCACCCTGCTTATTGAAACACAGGAACTTGTACGTGAGTCTGTTCGCGATACCGTGAACCTTTCCGACATCTCTCTTGGTGCCCTCAAGCTCAAACTTTCCAGCAACAAAGTACGCACAATGCGCGTTATTCCGGATACCGTTCTCACCGAGTCCGTCACCAAAGAGGTTGTTCTGGATGAAGAAGGCTGCTTTAACGCAAAGCAGAACGAAGGACTTGCAAAAATTGCTGTGGTAGAACGACACAACGCCACCGGAAATATCGGTCTCGGCATCTTTGAAAACTACCACATCAAAAACGGTGCAATTGCCACCACCATCGCTCACGATTCACACAATATCGTTGTGGCAGGTGATAACGACGAAGACATGCTCGTAGCCATCAACGATCTCAAAGAAATCGGCGGCGGCATTACCCTCGTTCGTGAAGGTAAAGTACTTGGACACCTTGCACTGCCAATTGCTGGACTCATGTCCGATCAGCCAGCGCAGGAAGTTGCAGCAAAAATGGAAGAGCTGTTGACCCTTGCAAAAGAATTCAACATCAACCCTAAATTGCAGCCGTTCATGACCCTCAGTTTCATGAGTCTTCCTGTAATCCCGGCTCTTAAGCTTACAGACGGCGGTCTCTTCGACGTAACCACATTCTCATTTGTGCCTGTTGAAGCTGACTAAGGCTTACCTCGACAGACAGGAGAACACCAGTCATTGTCACTTGTGACCACAGCCATTTAAAATAATAAGCACCCCGTAATAAAAAAAGCATGCACCGTTCAGTGCATGCTTTTTTTATTTTCGGACCCTTTTTAACAGGCTGAGTAACAAAAGAAGTGCTTAATCCTTTTATAATGCTTCCCTCTAGGAAGGGACGACATAGCGGAAGCAAGATTTCAAAAAATTACGTAACTACCATATTGATGACAACGACTCCATAGCATTAGGTACTTACAATGACTCAATTCTTAACGGGATTGCCTAGCTAGACTACTCATTAAAGACTAAAGTTTTTTTGCTACCTAGAGCACGGAAGAAAGGCTTCACTTCTTTTTAGGGCGGATAACTTAGACTCTTTCACACCCAATCACATCAGTATAATATCTTAATTTTAAATCATCTTTTCTTCTCATAAAAATCCATCATTCATTTCTTGACCGACTCCATGGCTAATTATACTGATATTGGCTACCTGCCTATTAATTAGCGTGCTAACGATTATATATACCTATTGGGAGGGCATTCTCGAATGACAAATAGAAACTTCTTACTACTGATAATATACGCACTTCTATCTCTGACTTTGTTGATGAGTGGATGCAGCAACGAAACATCTGCATCTCAGGCTGCAAAGACACCTCCGCCGCCAATGGTTGCGACAAGTATTGTTGCTAAAAAAGATATCCCGCTCACCCGTGAGTATGTTGGACAAACAGCCGGCTCCCGTGAGGTACAGGTACGTGCCCGTACTGGCGGTATCTTACTGGAGCGTACCTACATTGAAGGTAGTTGGGTTGAAGAAGGCGACGTACTTTTTAAAATTGACCCAAAACCAGCTCAGGCTGCGTTCGATCAAGAAAAAGGTGACCTGGCAAAACTTGAAGCAAAACTTCAAAACGCTAAACTTGAGCGTAACCGTATTGCTTCCCTTCGTGATGCAAAAGTAGTCAGCGAACAAGAATACGACGACGCCGTTGCTGCATTTGAAAGCGCCCTTGCAAGCGTAGAGGCAGCGAAAGCACGTGTTCGCGAGGCAAAAATCAACCTTAGTTACACTGAGGTTACGGCTCCTATTTCCGGCATCACCAGTAAAGAAACACGCTCTGAGGGCAGCCTTATCACTCTTGATGAATCCGGCAGCCTACTCACCACAATCACAGTGCTTAACCCTTTGTATGTCAACTTTTCCGTTCCGGGTACAGAAGCTCTGTCTATGCGCCGAATGATGGACAATGGTAGTGCCCGACTTGCAGAAGAAGGCTATACCCTGCAACTGCAGCTGACTGACAACACCCGCTTAGGTGAAACAGGTAAAATTAACTTTGCAGACAAAATGGTAGACCCTAAAACTGGCACAATCCGTATGCGTGGGCAGTTTGAAAACAAAAACGGGCTGCTGCTTCCAGGGGAATTTGTGCGTGTAATTATTGAAGGAGCCATTCTCAATAAAGCTATCACCGTACCACAAAGCGCAGTGCTGTTTACCAGTAACACACCACTCGTATATGTACTTGATAAAGACAACGTAGCTTCTCCTCGTCCTGTAAAGCTTGGCGAAACAGTGGGTAGTGACTTTATTATTAAAGAAGGCTTGCAAGGCGGCGAACGAATTGTTTCTCAAGGCATAATTAAAGTTCGTCCAGGATCAGCTGTAAATCCGGTTTCAGCTAAAGCAGCCGCTCAAGGGGACGCGTAATGTTCGCACGTTTTTTTGTTAACCGTCCCGTTTTTGCTACGGTACTTTCTGTGCTTATCGTACTTGCGGGCTTTCTGGCGATGAAGGCGCTGCCTATCGCTGAATTTCCGGACATTGTTCCCCCAGAAGTCGAAGTCAGTGCGAGCTATCCAGGTGCCAGTGCGGAGGTTATTGCACAAACCGTTGCGGCCCCGCTTGAACAGCAGGTAAACGGTGTACAAGACATGCTGTACATGCGTTCAGTCAGTGCCGGTGACGGTTCGCTGACCTTGTCTGTTACCTTTGCGGTAGGTACCGACCCTGACCAGAACACTATTAACGTAAACAACAGAGTACAGGCTGCACTTACCTCTCTGCCTGAAGAAGTACGCCGTCAAGGTGTTACCGTAAGTAAAAAATCTTCTAACATGCTGCAGGTACTCAGTGTTTTCTCTCCGGACGGACTTTACGACACGGTGTACATCAGTAACTACGCCCTTGTTAATATTATAGACGACTTAAAACGTCTGCCCGGTGTAGGTGACGCTGTAGTGTTCGGTGCTCAGGATTATTCCATTCGTATATGGATTCGTCCTGACCGCCTCGCACAGCTTGGACTCACACCTTCCGATATTGCCTCCGCAGTGCGCGAGCAGAACGCCCAGTTCGCAGCTGGCGCTATCGGTAAAGACCCGCTCTCTTCCCCTGTAGAGTTAAGCTATACTGTTACGACACAGGGACGTATGACTAATCCTGAAGAGTTCGGAGAAATTATTCTGCGCGCCAACCCCGACGGTACAATACTCCGCCTTAAGGACGTAGCCCGTCTGGAACTTGGTGCACAAACATATTCACTGCGTGCAAAAAACAACGGTAAGCCATCAGTTGCACTCGGCATTTACCTTTCCCCGGGGGCTAATGCCCTTGAAACAGCTGAAATTGTTTCCAATAAAATGGCAGAACTATCTCAGCGTTTTCCTGATGGAATTGAATATTCCATTCCGTACGATACAACCACGTTCGTACGTATTTCTGTAGACGAGGTTGTAAAAACACTCATCGAAGCATTCGTGCTGGTATTTGCTATTATCTACTTGTTCCTGCAGAACTGGAGGGCCACACTTATTCCATGTCTGGCTGTACCAGTATCTATTATTGGTACTTTTGCAGGTATGTATCTACTTGGCTTCTCCATTAACACACTGACACTCTTCGGTCTGGTACTAGCAATCGGTATCGTAGTTGACGACGCTATTGTTGTACTGGAGAACGTAGAGCGCATAATGAGCACTGAAAAGCTGCCGCCAAAAGAAGCCACGATCAAAGCTATGCACGAGGTTACCGGACCTGTAGTTGCTATTGTTCTGGTATTGTGCGCAGTATTTGTACCTGTTGCATTTATGGGTGGACTCGCCGGTGAAATGTATAAACAATTTGCGGTTACTATTGCTGTATCTGTTACTATTTCCGGCATCGTAGCGCTTACCCTTACTCCTGCGCTCTGCGCACTGATGCTTAAAGAAGATCACAGCCAACCTCTGGCGCCATTCCGCTGGTTCAACCGATTCTTTGACAGTATTACAGCAAGATATACTGACGGCGTACGGGTACTGCTGAAACGTTCAAGTATCACCATAGCACTTTTTTGTGTGGTTATCGGCATTACATGGAATGTTTTCCAGAAAGTTCCAGGGCAGCTTGTACCAAACGAAGACAAAGGTACCCTTATTGCCATGGCCATGCTGCCTGATGGCTCATCCCTGTCACGAACCGATGCCATTACAGATGATCTTGTCGGGCGTGTTCTGAGTACAGAAGGGGTAAGAGGTACTATTTCGCTTGCCGGCCTTGATCTATTCTCCGGCAGTATGAAGTCCAATATGTCTACGACCTTTATCACACTTGATGACTGGAAAAAACGTAGTGAGGAAAACTCTTCCTTTAATATTGTAAAAGGAATCTTCCGCGACACCTACTCCATTGTGGACGCTTTTGTACTGGCCTTCAACATGCCACCTATCTCCGGAATGAGTAACACCGGCGGTTTTGAAGCATTCCTGCAAAGCCGAAGTGGTGCAGGTGTGCGTGATCTTGCGGAAAAAGCACAACTGGTTGTTAAGGCAGCAGCTAGCCGTCCGGAACTTGCCAACGTAACCTCCAACTTCAGCGTTAACGCTCCGCAACTGGATATCAGGCTGGACAGAGAAAAAGCCAAGTCTATGGGCGTACCTGTAAGCCGTGTGTTTGAAACAATGCAGGCAACATTCGGTGCTTATTATATCAACGACTTCAACAAGCTTGGACGTACCTTTAAAGTACTAATTCAGTCTGAATCTGACTACCGCCGTACTCCTGAAGATATCAGTAACGTGTATGTGCGTTCTAACAACGGAAAAATGATTCCACTGACAGCGCTAGTTACAGTAAAACAAGTTACTGGCCCTGAGGTTGTGGAACGTTTTAACGTATTCCCTGCCGCAAAAATCCTTGGTGGTCCGGCCCCCGGTTACAGTTCCAGTCAGGCACTGCAAGCCATGGAAGAAATTGTTAAGGAAACCCTGCCTGCTGAGTACACTCTTGCGTGGACTGGTTCCGCGTATCAGGAAAAAACAACTGGCGGAACCTCCGTTCAGGTATTCGTACTCGGTCTGGTAATGGTATTTCTTATTTTGGCTGCACAATATGAAAAGTGGAGCCTCCCTCTGGCTGTTATTATGGCAGTTCCGTTTGCACTCTTTGGTGCAATCCTTGCGAACTTCAGCCGAGGGCTGGCAAACGACGTGTACTTCCAGATTGCGCTTGTTACTCTTGTGGGTCTTTCCTCAAAGAACGCAATTCTCATTGTTGAGTTTGCATCTATGCTCCACAAAGAAGGTATGAGCGCCTATGATGCCGCTGTAGAAGCTGCAAAACTTCGCTTCCGCCCAATTGTTATGACATCCCTTGCCTTTATCCTTGGCGTTGTACCTTTGGCTATCAGCTCCGGTGCTGGTGCAGCCAGCCGTCACTCCATCGGCACTGGCATTATTGGCGGTATGCTTGCCTCCACATTTATTGCAACTCTTTTTATACCTTCGTTCTATCGCGCCATTATTGCGTTTACTGAGAAGGCATTAAAAAAAGATAATAAGTAATCAACCTGATTGAGAATAGAGCTGATTGCGTGTATCCATACGCTTTCAGCTCTATTTTTTTGTAACAGGAATTTTCTATGTCATCTCCATTACGAGCCAAAATACATAACGCCCCGAGAGAAGGCGGTAAAAAACTTGGGCTAACAATCTCTGAAGTTTCAAGAGAGTGGCGGCAACTGATTGATCAACGATTAATGCACCTGGGCGTCAGCAATGCCCGATGGATTGTACTTTATACATTAGACAAGCTTGGAGAACCTGTTTCTCAAAAAGTCCTCGCCGAACATATAGGTATTGAGGGACCTACTCTTGTACGTATGTTAGACAGGCTGGAAAATGACGGATTGATTCGCCGCAAACAATCAAAAAAAGACCGGCGAATAAAACTTGTTGAGTTGTGCGAAAAAAACGATGACTTGCTGGACTCTATGATGGAAACTGCCATTGGCATCAAACAAGAGCTCATTCAAGATATACCAGAAGAAGACCTTGCAACCTGTCACAGAGTACTGCTCACTATCAGGGAACAGCTGTTAACTAAACTTGATAAAAAGATCGATCTTGATTGATTGTCTTATAAAGAAGCTAGCAAATTAAAAACTTCATTGCTTAATTAGCTAATTTACCTGCATCTTTCCCTCTGGCGGACTGAGATAACAACCCTTGCCCTGAAAAGGAGACACCCCTTGATTTGGGGTATAGTTACTAAAAAAAACATACCGGTCTCCCGTGAATATTTTTCTTGGCATCATGCCCTCATTTATTCCGGAAACCGATATGGTCTTTTTCTATATTTAAGTAGCGAAAGAAACCGCGTGAGAAGTTTAGAAATAAACTATCCTCATCTGACAAAAGCTATACAAAGAAAGCAGGTCATCTTTTCTCAACCTGAAACTGTTTTCGAAAACCCCAGAATACAACTCACGACAATGAATCTAATTTCCTACCAGCTAGCTGGAGCAATATCGTACATCGTGAAAAAGCTGCTATAGGATTACTAGTTACTTTTTCTTGTCAAACAGCATGTACCGAAGTTCTGGCAGACTACGTCCAGTTTTTTTAGAGAACTTAAGAAGTTCTTCATATTCAGGCTTAGAAATTGTCATACCGTCAATGGTGTAACTTTTTCCTTCCATTTCGCCAAAGGGAGTCTCTGTACGTTCTTCCTTGCGCGGCAACAGTACACGCTCTGTCTTCTGTCTGCGGATTCCAAGCGTGTGGGTATGAGCAAAAAACAACTGCTCAATTTGCGCAAGGTCTTCCGGCTTACAAAGCACTTTAAGGCTACCTGCGGGACGATTCTTTTTCATAACCCCAGCCGTGAAAAACACGTCGAGAGCTCCAGCATCCATAAATATGTCAAAACATCGACCAAGTTCTTCGCCTGTGAGATGGTCTATGTGACTTTCTAGAACATAGATTTCATCTACACTTACCGCTTGGTCGAAAGAGGAGCTTTGCTCTTGTTCTAGCAGGCTGATGCGGATCCCCCCACCGGATTCTCGATGTCCGTAGCCTGTACCTGTATTCAAAAGCACTCCCTCGGGACCAGAAGTAAAATCTGTTACGAGCTGGTCTATAAGGAGCGCCCCTGTAGGCGTTATCAACTCTTGTTCATGCTCAGTTGCGAACACAGGCTTTCCTTTGAGAAGCTCAAGTACTGCCGGAGCGGGAAGCGGCAACGTCCCATGTTCAGACTCAACTGTTCCGGAAAACCACGGAAGTTTCGACGCGGCAATATTAGTAATACCAAACTGCTCTACTGCCCAGAAAGCACCAACAACATCCACAAGAGTATCTATCGCCCCCACTTCATGAAAATGCACTTCCTGCACGGTCTTGCCATGTACGGCAGCCTCTGCTTCTGCAAGACGATTAAATGCATAAATTGAACGCTTTTTCACTTCAGAAGAAACAGCAAGCCTTTCTATTATAGCCAGAATTTCAGGCAAGTGACGAAGAGGCTGTCCGTCCGGCCATTCTACAGAAAGAGTTGTTCCAACGATTGATTGGCGTAATGTACTTGTGGGAGTTATTGATAAGTAAATCCCCGCTTCAATGAAAATCCGCTGCAATTGCGACAAATCAACACCAAGTTCATGCATGGCAGCCAAAAACATATCGCCGCCAAGTCCGTATCTACAATCCAGATACAACGCTTTCATTCTCTATTTCCTTCCATCGCAGAGAGATTACAAACACCATAAACCGTAACATACAGTATAACATACTAATCTGATCTAATATCTACTAAGCCAACAAAGGTGCAAAGTACAGTCGCTTTGGCAGAGTAATTTTCGCTTGTTCACCCATAAAATAAATGCTTATATATAAAACAAGTATACTATAAATGAACAAAAGTATGAGTGTATTTCAGGAGGAAAAATCATGCTGATTCGCGACTGGATGGCAAAAGATGTAATTACTGTCTCGCCCGATACATCAATGATGAAGGCCTCCAAGGCTTTAAAAGCAAAAGACATTAGCCGTGTTCCAGTTGTGGATCACGAGGGACGTGTAGTTGGGATTGTCTCAGATCGAGATATTAAGGAAGCGTCCCCTTCCAAAGCTACAACGCTTGATGTTCACGAGCTCTACTACCTGCTCTCAGAAATCAAAGTTAAAGATATCATGACAGTTGACCCTGTTGTTACTAGCCCTACCAACACTGTTGAAAATGCTGCCATGCTAATGATTGAAAAAGACTTTGGTGGTCTTCCTGTAGTAGATGATGACGGCAAGCTGGTTGGTATTATTACCGTTAGCGACATTTTCAATGTTCTCATCACAATTACCGGTGTTCGCCACGGTGGCGTTCAATTCGGCATTCGCTTGCCTAACGAAGCAGGCACATTGCGCCCTATTCTCAACATAATGCGTGAGCATAAAGCCCGTATTGTTTCCATCCTCTCTTCCATGGAGGAAGAAGAAGGAAAAGGCACACGTGATGTGCATATCCGCATTATGCCAATGGAACGTACTAAAGAGAACCAGATCATCGAAGAGCTAAAAAGTAAATTCAATGTGATCTTCTGGGCACGCGACAACGTTCACCCACAACAATAGTACATCACCTATTCTGTAATCCGACAAAGCGGCTCACCTGAGCCGCTTTCTTTTTCTAGCTACCCAATAAAAGTGATTACTCGCTACCCTTGATATCCGTACCTTTCCCCGATAATATATCAACACTACTACCGCCCAGTTGCAACCATGCAACCGGTTTTATAATTCACACCTAAGCCACTCTGGACTAGCACTTCTGTTGGCAATTCTTTTTTTCAGCAGGCTACGGTAACATGTTATTATCCGTAACAATATCTACAGTTAAGGACGCTTGTGTTTTTTTGTACACTATGGCATCTTAGCGCCGGTGATAGCACTTGTTTTTCGATTTTTCTTGCCTCGTAAGACAACAAGAAAAATCGAATTTTGTTGGCTTGCCCATTGACAAAATGACTATCACGGCTTTAACAAGTCAGTGTTTGCTTTATAGAGCAAATCTGGATGGAGACAAGCAGTGGATCACTGCTTTACATCAGGTTGTCAGCTGTTGCTGCAACCCGGCATATGTCTGAGCTAAATATAACGCTTATAGACCATGTCCAAGGAGGACAAAATGGCTGAAATTACTTATGAAGGTAAATCTTTCGAAGTTGACGAAGACGGCTTCCTGCTTAAGTTCGAAGAATGGTGCCCTGAGTGGGTTGAGTATGTAAAAGAATCCGAAGGTATCACCGAGATTACTGAAGATCATCAGAAAATCCTCGACTTCCTTCAGGACTACTACAAAAAGAACGGTATCGCTCCTATGGTGCGTATCCTTTCCAAAAACACCGGCTTCAAACTGAAGCAGGTATACGAACTCTTCCCTTCCGGTCCTGGTAAGGGAGCATGTAAGATGGCTGGTCTTCCTAAGCCTACCGGCTGCGTATAGTCAGCTGATCTTACAGTTTGAGCATGTAAAGCGGGAGATTTATTCTCCCGCTTTTCTTTTGCCCGATAAACACCATATGAGACGCAAAAGCATTCTACCCTACAAAAACACACGTCCCCTCAATGCTTTTGCACCAAGGGGACACATGCCACAACTAAATCGCCTAACAGCTTGATATGAAAATAGCTTAATGCTCGGTAGTCATATCTGCGTTATCAAGCAAATCAATCCATTTCCTCTCTTCTTGCAACAACTCGTTTTCCAGAGCTAATTGCACAGACTCTTGTGTTTCACGCATTGTTCCAAACAGGTTCTCTACGTGTCCCACTATATCACGCATTATCTCGGGAGAGACTACGAAATCGCCGCAGTCATTTTTCTTAACAGAACGCAGCGTTCCGGAAAATTCTGAAAACTCTTTCCCAAGTTTTAAGATCATATTATCCATTGTGTTTTTGAGCACGGTGACCCTCCTGCTTACATATTCCATTCTCTGAATCAGTCCAAAACTCTTTAACCAGATAAAAAAGTTGAACTTTCAAGATGCCGCCTAAAACATCCGCAGAGAATACAATCTAGCCTATTAATTTTACAGGACTTTTTAGCCTGTAAATGCTTTTCCTTTTCGCTTGAAATGCACACTAGACCGCAGGTCATTTTGCAACAAGTATATTTTTTTCCACAACCAGTGTAAAGTTAGGAACAAATCCAAGTATTTTAATGATACAGGGGATTTTCAAGCTTAAAAAATAGGGGCAACTATAACCATGCTCATCGTACTAATTGAACTAAAAGTAGCAAGTAACGCCTTAAAAAACCAATTATTTCTTTAAACATTAGATTCTAATGACACGGCTCGACATAAAAAATCACACAGACTCTTCTCAGCCCACGCGGTGTCTACGTTGACAGCTACCTTGACCTTCAACATGGTTGCATAATCAGCACTTTTACACAGACTTCGAGCCTCTTGTGGAAAAAGTTCGTATCCTGCTAGAAAGCTTGGTATGTCTGCATTCATACATCGGTATGTACATACTGACGTGTTCAACAGGGCGAACATTGCCAACGGATCATGCATATGCGCACCGACAAGCTTTCGTTCGGCAATACTCCACTTCAGCCATGGCTCAATACTCCGAATAAGATACTCTCCTAATGCCCCTCTTGCGACAGACCTCATTTCTTGCAAATGAGTATCCCGTAAGTACACGTGACTTGTTACATTAGCAGAGATAAATCGTACCGGAATTCCAGCCTGCAACACCTCTGCTGTTGCCTGTTTATCGTACCAAGTATTAAACCTAAGGGTTGTTTCCCACACTTCTGGAGGGATATCGGCGGTATCCCATTCAAAGGCAAGTTCCCCCTCCCGAGGCTCAAACGTGCCTCCCATATGCACTACTTCCTTAATCAACGGTGCGATATCAGGTGCTTTCCGAAGTGCAAGAGCAAGATTTGTAAAACTTCCCAGCGCAACAACCACAACCTCATGTGGATTTTTCTGAACAACATCAATCAACACATCTACACCAGATGGAAGACCGGAAACATCAACATCGGGTATCACCGGAGCAGTATCCCAATAAGTTGCTCCTGTTCCGGCAGCTTTTGCATCCAAGAATTGATGATGCAGCCCCCTATCACCAGAAAGGGGGGTTTCCGCCCCTAATCCTACTGGAATATGTGTCATTCCGAATTGTTTGAGTAGATACAACGTATTCCGTGCTGCCTCGTATGCCCTGCAATTACAGGCAGAAGCAACTATTGCCTTTACGTCTATTTGCTCAGAAACAAGACTTACAATCAGCGCTATGCCGTCATCCAAATCACGTACAGGCATACCAAATGCGTTGTCTGTATCAACAACAATCGGAATAGATTTACTATTTTTTAAGGACATGCTTTTCCCAGCCTTTTTCCAATACCTCCAACCACTCAGAAGGAATTTCAGGAACGGCTACGGCGTTCAACTCAGCAGGTTTCAATGTTGCTACGCCAAGGTTAACCGCAGCAAACTGTGCTGCCGTATCTGTAGGTAGCTTATTCATATCCAAAACAGGAAAATCCCCCCACACTTTTGGTGAAAATTTGGAAAGTTGTGCCTCAGGAGAAATCAGATAGTTCATTACAACCAGTGCACCGGACTTATTGGAGGCATTTTTGGGAATTGCTGTAAAGTGCGTATTGTAAATAGAACCTTCATTCATAACAAAAGTACGCACACTTTCTGGGTAGGTTCCATCTAAAATACGGTTTTGTGCATGGGTCGGGTGATATGCCATCATCATGTCAATTTCACCACGTGAAAACAGCGTAGCCTGAAATGCAGGATCCTTAGGGTATGCTCTTCCCTCCTGCCACAGATATGGAGCGATTTCATTCAAGTAGGCCCAAAGCTTTGGTGCATTCGCATCATACAGCGCTTGATCAAATCCACCTAAATACTGCGTATGCCCACCTGTTACAGCATAGAAGGCCTGACGAATAAATGCAGAGCCTGTGAAATCCGGTGGAGACGGGTAGGTAAATCGTCCCGGATTCTCTTTTACCCACTCTTTTAGAGCTGCAAAGGATATTGGTGGTTTCGGTGTACGGACGCTGTCGTACTCAAAAACAAATTGAGCGCGACCATATGGAGCCTCATACCCTTCAACAGGATATCCAAAATCTGTGGAGGCTTCATCAGGATTCACATACGCTTTAAAGTTAGGTAAAAGCTGCGTCACAGGTCCTTCAAGCAAATCTGTTTTTCGTGCATTTTTAAAATTTTCCCCATTAATCCAAAGCAGATCAATGCTGCCTTTTGCTTTTCCGGCACTCTTTTCAGCAAGCATTTTGTTCATGAAGACAGGTGCACTCATTGGCACTCGCTCAATGGTAACCCCGTACTGTTCCTTAACAGCAGGCGTAACCACATTATCAATCCAATCGTTCACATTATTCATGCCGCCGTACATATAAAAACGCACAGTCGAACCCTTTGCGAGTGCCACATGCTCTTCCCAGCTACTGTCTTTCACACCCTGCTGCTTTTCTTCAGAACCACAACCAGTTACCAACAGAAGCAATAAACATGCTGCCCCTATAACCAATAAACGGATAACCTGTTTCACATCCACCTCGTACTGTTGAATGCCAGAGACAAATGACTGAGTTCACATTTTTCAAATTACGTCGAGCACAACAGCGTCATTTCCATACCCGCTATCACAAAACTGTATGCTCAAATTTCCCGGAAATCAGGGACGTAATTTCACATACGCGAAGAATATCCTAAGATACCAACCATCAACCTGCATCCCCACTTACCACTACGCATAAAAAAAGGCACTCATTCTAACATGAATAGAGTGCCTCAATAGATTATGCTGATTTGTATCAGTTAAAACAAACTCAATAGCATTTTAGTTGCC